>CAZNBC010000008.1:0-15032 GCA_964571125.1 uncultured Bacteroides sp. | reverse complement strand
TTATCCCGGCCTTTCAGTGGTGATATCGCGCCGCGAGTGCATACAGACGGCCCGCCGCCATGCCTCGGCGGCCGCCAAAGAGAAAGCCAATAAGCAGTAACCTTCACCTCACACCAAATTATAGACGTATATGAAGACAGACATAATCCTGGCCGGTGTAGGTGGTCAGGGCATACTTTCGATAGCCACCATTCTCGGAGCGGCCTCGCTCAATGAGAATCTGTATATCAAGCAGGCCGAGGTGCATGGCATGAGCCAGCGTGGAGGCGACGTGCAGAGCAATCTGCGCCTCAGCAGCTCACCCATAGCCTCCGACCTCATACCCCTCGGAGGAGCCGACATCATAGTATCGCTCGAACCGATGGAGGCGTTGCGCTACCTTCCCTATCTTAAACCGGAGGGATGGGTGGTGACCTCTACGGCGCCTTTCATCAACATTCCCGACTATCCCGAGATTAGCGCCATCGAGGCCGAGCTTGCCGCCCTGCCTCATGTAGTGGCGTTCGATATGGATGCCGTAGCCAAGGAGGTCGCTACCGTACGCTCCTCCAATATGGTGCTTCTCGGGGCTGCCTCACCCTTCATAGAGCTGCCGAGCGACGTGATAGAGGAGGCCATACGCACCATCTTCGGAGCCAAGGGCGAGAAGATAGTCAACTCCAATCTCGAGGCTTACCGTGCCGGCCGCAGCCGTGTAAAAAAGTAAATCTCACCCCTCCCCCCTGTAAATAGTCTTAAAGTCAATATCCTTACACAGTATGTTTCCGCTATCAGATAAGCAACTGCTTGACGCCCTGCGACGTATGGGCGTGGGCGATGATATATCACGTGCCACGATCAGACAGATAGTGGCTCTCTCGGGCGAGCTTGAACAAGTGGCTCAGGAGCCGTATATCCACCTCGAACTGGGCAATCCGGGCCTTCCCGCATGTGAGCGCGGTGTCGCCGAAGAACGCAAGATGCTTGCCGAGGGTATTGCCAACCAGTACCCCAACATAGCCGGCATACCTCGTCTGAAGGAGGCGGGAAGCCGCTTTATCAAGGCGTTTATCGATATTGACATACCTGCGCGCTATATAGTGCCCACCGTAGGTTCCATGCAGGGTACTTTCACCATGATGCTGCTGCTCGGAGCACGTGAGAAAGGGCGTGACACGGTGCTCTATCTCCATCCCGGATTCTCTCCGCAGCTGCTCCAGTCGAAGGTGCTGGGCCTCAAGAACGAGACGTTCGACATATACAACTATCGCGGTAAGGCTCTCGAGGCCAAACTTGAAGAGATACTTTCGAAGGGCAATGTGACAGCCATGCTGTACAGCAATCCCAACAACCCCGCGTGGACTAATTTCACGGAGGAGGAGCTGGAGATAATAGGCCGTATGGCCAACCGCTACGATGTGGTGGTGATGGAGGATATGGCCTATATGGGCATGGACTTCCGCGTAGACCTCTCGCGTCCCGGTGAGGCTCCCTTCGTGCCTACCGTGGCCCGCTACACTGACAATTACGTCATATTCCTCTCAGGTTCAAAGATATTCAGCTACGCGGGACAGCGTATAGCTCTCGTGTGTGTAAGTCCCCGTCTGGGCATGCGCAATTTCGAGGCGCTTAACGAGTTGTATCACATGACCACATTTATCGACAGCTTCATCTACGGAGTGCTTTACTGCGTTTCGTCGGGCACGGCCCACTCCGCGCAGTATGCCCTCGCGGCGATGCTTGAAGCGGCTGTCGCCGGCGAGCTTGACTTCGTGGGTATGTGCAGAGAGTATGGGCGCCGTGCCGCGGAAACCAAAAAGGTGTTGGTGGACAATGGGTTCAACATAGTCTATGAGCGCGATGGCGACGGTCGCCCGGTGTCTGACGGATTTTTCTTCACGGCCGGATACAAGGGTCTGTCAAGCGCAGAACTTCAGGCCGGTCTGATGCGTCATGGTGTGGCCACCATAGCCCTGTCATCGACGGGCAGTGAGCAGCATGGAGTGAGAGTGTGTGTGTCGCTCCTTGACACACCCGAAAAGCTTACCGAGCTTGACCGCCGACTGAAGAAATTCGTCGCAGAAATCGAGAAGTAACCACAGCATCCTCCCTCAAATTCAGATATATAATGGCTAACTACATGTCGGCTGCCGAGGCGGCCAAACTGATACGCAGCGGCGACCATGTGTTTATTCAGGGCAGTACTTCCATTCCCGAGGTACTCTGCAAGGCTATGGCCGAACGCGGCCACGAACTGCGTGACGTAGTTCTCTACTCAGGCTTTGCCGTAGCCAAAGGCCCCGCGCCATATTGCAAGCCGGAGTATAAGGATTCGTTCCTCATAGACTCATTCTTTGTCAACAACTCGATACGCGAGTGGATAGCCCAGGGGTATGGCACGATGACTCCACGGTTTCTCGGTGAGGTTCCCGCGCTGTTCCGCGACGGCACATGCCGCGTGGATGTGGCGCTCATCAACTGCTCCATGCCCGATAAGGACGGCTATGTGAGCTTCGGAGTTTCCGCCGACCTGGCCACCGCTGCGGTAGAGTGTGCCGACAGGGTGATAGCCCAGATAAATCCCCACATGCCATTCTCCTACGGTGACCCGGTGATACACATTGACCGGCTTGCAGCAGCCGTGGAGGTCGATGAACCCCTTGTGGAGGTACCGACGGCCGTGCCTACGGAGAAGGAGATACGCATAGGCTCCCTCATAGCCGAGAAGATACCCGATGGGGCTACCCTTCAGATAGGTGTGGGAGGTATACCGAATGCCGTGATACGCGCCCTTCATTCCCACAAGCATCTGGGCCTCCATACCGAGGCAATGACCGACGGCGTGCTGCCACTTCTCGAAGAGGGGGTGATAGACAACTCGCTCAAGAAAGTGATGCCCGGCAAGTCGGTTGCGTCGCTTGCGTTAGGTTCACGTCGTCTGTACGATTACATGGACTACAATCCCGACATAGTGTTCAAGGATGTGGCGTGGACCAATGACCCTGCCCGTATTGCCGAGAATCCACGTGTGGTATCCATCAACTCGTGTCTTGAGATAGACCTTACGGGGCAGATTTGCGCCGACTCTATAGGCACCAAGATATTCTCGGGCGTAGGCGGTCAGCACGACTTTGTCTATGGGGCATCGAAGAGCGAGGGGGGCATGTCGTTCCTCGCCATGCTGTCAACCACCAATAAGGGTGGCAATAAGATAAAGCCGGTGCTTACCCCCGGTGCGGGAGTGGTGACGACACGATTCCAGACACAGTATCTCGTGACGGAGCACGGTATCGTGGACCTCCGCGGACGTAATCTCGCCGAGCGTGCCAAACTCATCATCAGCATAGCCGCTCCGGAGTTCCGTGAGGAGCTGGAGAGGGCTGCCGCAGAGCGTTTCGGCTACTCGTTCCTGAGACTGAAGTAACTTACATACGTCCGGCGTTGGAGGCGGGTACACGTCCTCCGGGACGGGTGGGTGTTCCTGTCAATCCCGAGCCTGAGGGTGGCATGACTATGCCCGGTTCGGATGAGCCGCCTATGGGGCGTGAGGGTACGATAGGTTGTGTCACGGGATTGTCTACCGGAGTGTGGTCAGGCAGTGTCACGGGTCGGTTCATCGGTATGGTCACAGGGCGTCCCGCCGGACGGTTTACAGGGCCGTTTGTGCCGGGAGCCACAGGCCCGTTACCCCAGTACAACGGTCCTCCTCCCCAATACAGGGGGCCTGCGGGTGGCGGAGGTGCCGGTAAATATGTGGAGCCGATGAGGTAGTCATTGTATGGATATGTCGAGGTGGATGAGGGTTCGAGGATTGCATCGCACGAAGTCATCGCCAGGGCCATAATGGCGGTCACGCCGGTTAGAATCGAGGGTCTGATGTGTCTCATAGTTATAGTCGTAATTGTTCTGGAGCTATGGTATATATGATTAACACCTTACGACGGGGATTGTTAGATGGTCGGATGGTATTCGGGATATTCCCGGGATATTAAGGAGTGTTAAAAAGGCGGGTAGGGGTTAAACTTCGGGAATAGCGGAGGGTCATATCAACGGTGCTTTTAACAGTACTTTGCCAAAATAATCACAACGAATCGTAATATTTGTTTGCCTTTGGACGTGTATATTACGTACCAATTTTATAAAAAGTATATACAGTTCTCGTATATGAGTCACATTATCAAGCGGTTGGCACTGCTATGCGCAATTCTGCCCACCGCATTAGCTGTTATTGCCTCTGATATTACCGGCACGGTCAAGGATGAGACCGGTGAGGTGTTGCCGGATGCTACCGTAAAACTTCTTTCGCTGCCTGACTCGGCTTTTGTCAAGGGTGTTCAGGCCAATACCAACGGTGTGTTCCGTCTGACCGGAGTCAAGCGTGGCCGTTACGTGGCCGAGGTGTCCTATGTGGGCTACGCCGCTCTGGGAGTGCCCGTGGAGGTTGATGGGAAGAAGAATTTGGCGTTAGGCAATCTGTCTCTCTCGGAGGGTTCCATCAATCTTAAGGATGTAGTGGTGACCGGTGTCAAGACTCAGATTAAGGTGATGGAGGATACCGTGGAGTATAATGCCGACTCTTATAAGACTCCGCCGAATGCGGTGGTGGAGGATTTGCTGAAGCGTCTGCCCGGAGTAGAGGTGGACAATGACGGCAAGATTACCGCCAACGGCAAGGAGGTGACTAAAATACTCATTGACGGTAAGGAGTTTTTCAGCGATGACCCCAAGGTGGCTTCCAAGAATCTGCCTGTAAATATGGTCGATAAGCTCCAGGTGGTAGACCGCAAGAGCGATTTGGCCCGTCTGACGGGTGTAGATGACGGTGAGGACGAGACCGTAATCAATCTCACCGTAAAGAAGGGTATGCAGAACGGTTGGTTCGGCACCGCCGAGGCCGGATATGGTACTGACAGCCGTTATCTGGGGTCATTTAATGTCAACCGCTTCTGGAACGGCAATCAGATAACCCTGCTTGGCAATGCCAATAATATAAACGAGTTGGGTTTTACCGACAGCAACGGCAGCCGATTCCGCCGTTTCGGAGGTGATAACGGTATCACATCATCGCAAGCCTTGGGCCTGAACTTCAATGTGGGTAATGAAGAGATATTCCGTATCGGTGGCGACGTGATGTACTCCCACTCCGACCGTGACACGCGCCAGACCCAGGAGCGTCAGTATCTGTTCCCCGACTCAAGCTCGTATGCATCGATAGGTAAGTATGCCCGCGACAAGGGCCATAACTTCCGTGCGGATTTCCGTATGGAGTGGCGCCCCGACTCATTCAACATACTTGAGATACGTCCCCGCATATCGTACAACAAGAATGACTCATACAGCCTTGACTCCACTCTGACCCGTGCGGGAGACCCTCTGCGTAGTCCCGTGAGCAACAGCTTCAATAACTCCATGTCATCAGGTAAGTCACTGGAATTCGGCACGCGTATTATATATACCCATAATTTCCGCAGCCACCGTGGACGTTCATTCTCGTTGATGGCTAACTATCAGCACTCCGACGTGAAGGAGAACGATGACAGCTACTCACGCAACATCTTCTACCTCTTCAATGATTCCACCGACATATATGATCAGTGGACCGACTCGCACCAATGGAGCAATACGCTCATGGCTCGTGCCAGCTGGACGGAGCCTTTAGGCGATGTGCGCAAGGGTAACTTCCTGACTTTCGCTTACAATATCCGTTACCGGTGGAACGACGCTGACAAACTGGTCTATGACCGTCCGACGCTTTATGACGGAATTATTGATCAGGCGGCCCTCGTGTTCAACGACACGCTCAGCAACAGTTTCCGCAATGAGTTCATGACCCAGAACATACGTGTGGGGTATAAGAAGGTGGGCCGTGACTTTAACTTCGAAGGCGGTTTGGCAGTAGTGCCCTCGATGTCTCAGAGCACCGACCTCATTAACAGCGCCCGCAATATTCCCCGCCGTAATGTGTGGAACTATGCGCCCTTCATACGTATGCGACTGAAAATGAGCAAGACACGTTCGCTCAATATGCGCTACGACGGTCGCTCATCGCAGCCTACGATAACACAGTTGCAACCCGTGCCCGATATGTCCGACCCTCTGCGTATCGTTGTGGGTAATCCTGAGTTGAATCCGAGCTTCAACCACTGGTTCAACCTGCGTTTCCAGGATTTCAATTCCGAGAGTCAGCGTTCGATTATGCTCATGGGTGATGTCAACATAACTCAGAATGCCATAGTGTCACGCACTGTCTTCAACCCTCAGACCGGTGGACAGATTACCTACTACAACAATGTGAGCGGAGTGTGGAACGCCCGCATCATGAATATGATTTCCATGCCCCTGCGCAATAAGGCTTGGCAGTGGAGCAATCATATATTCACCAATTACAGCCGCACAGTGGGCTTCAACAACGGTGACCGCAACGCTTCCGGCTCGCTGCGACTGTTCGAGATGATGGCCATAGCTTATCGTCCCTCCAATATCGAGCTGGAGTTGCGCCCCACCTACGGTTTGCAGACCACTCACAACAGCCTCCGTTCGGTAGGCAATATGACGGTACATACCTATGGCGCAAATTTCAATGCGTATTACTATACTCCCATCGGTGTGATACTGTCAAGCGAGTTGCGCTATTCAGGTACCTCGGGCTACGCTAAGGGCTATGACTCGGAACAGTGGATGTGGAACGCCTCCATCGCCTACGATGGATTCATGCGCTCCAAGTCGCTCACCTTAGCGCTCAAGGCCTACGACCTGCTGCAGCAGAAGAAGAGTATAAACCGCAATGTCACCGCTAACTACATCGATGATATGAGCTACAATACGCTCACCCGATACTTCATGGTGACTCTCACCTATAAGTTCAATACCTTCGGCAAGGGCAATGAGCCTCAGGTGCAGGGTGGCCCCTTCGGCCCGGGCCCGGGACATGGTCCCGGAGGCCCCGGTGGTCCCGGACGTGGCGGCCGACCCGGCGGTCCGCGATGAGGAGCGTTTGACAAAAATAATTCGTAACTTTGCGCTCTGATATGGAACGCAAAAACACAGTCTGTATCTATGGCGCGTCAAGTGCGCAGATAGATTCAAAGTATAAAGAGGCGGCCTACGAAGTGGGTCGCCTTCTCGCCTCTGCAGGGCGCACACTCGTGTGTGGCGGAGGCCGAAGCGGCCTGATGGCTGCGGCAATAGAGGGTGCCCTTGATGCCGGTGGCGATACAGTGGGCGTGCTTCCCGCTTTCATGATCGAGAAGCAGTGGCAGCATCCCCGCCTGAGCCGCACCGTAGTGACTGCTGATATGCATGAGCGAAAGAGTACGATGGCCTCCATGTCGGGTGCTGTCATAGCCCTTCCCGGAGGGTGCGGCACTCTTGAGGAACTTATGGAGATAATCACGTGGCGTCAGCTCAATCTCTACCACGGACGTGTGGTGATATGCAATATCGGAGGGTATTATGACCCGCTCATAGCCATGCTCAATCGCACTCTCGAGGAGGGTTTCATGCGCCCTGACCACAGCTCGTTATGGGAAGTGGCCTCGACCGCCCGGGAGGCTGTGGAAGCTGCCCTTAAGGAGGATAACTCCACACCTTTCAGCCAAAAGATAGGAGAGTAAATGAAGCAAGGGGCAGAATATATTGTGACCTTCCGAGCCGAGGACGCGCAGGTGTGCCGTGAGGTGATGTCGCCGTACAATACCTCGGAACAGGAGACATGCGCGACCCATACGGGCCGCATACCCTACACCATGGGGATGCCCGGCAATCCCCGCCCTGTGCTTCCGGGTTATGACTCGGGCATAGTCTGTATGTTGCTCGGCACATTTCTGCTCATTACGCTCAATTTTCGCCATCATACCACCTTTGTCAAGACCTTTGCGCAGGACCTGTTGTCGGTGCGTCGCAGGAGCAATGTATTTGAGGATCACACCCTGAGTGAGACGGGTGTGCTGATGTCGTTCATACTTTTGGCTTGTCTCAGCGAGGGGCTTCTGTTTTTCACTGCTTTTCGTCCCGAGGTCAGTATGCTTTGGGGTGGGGTGTCCGGAGCTGTGGCGATGATGACGCTTGTTGCTTTGGGCTATTACCTGTGGCAGGTCGGGGTGTATTCGCTGCTTGGATATGTGTTTACCGACCGCGTGTTCGCACGTCAACTTGTGCGCGGCTTCAATGCCTCGCAGGCTTTGCTGGGGCTCGCACTTGCCGTGCCGTCACTTGCAGTCACCTATAGTCCGTCATCGTGGGGATGGGTGGCACCGGTTAGCATTATACTCTATTTTCTTGTCAGAAGTGTCTTTATATGCAAGGGTTTTAGGATTTTTTATGTCAATTGTTTCTCGTTAGTGTATTTTATTGTGTACCTTTGCACTCTCGAAATCGTACCGGTTATCGTGATTATGCGTATATGCCGTTTTCTTGTCTCGGCATAAACCGCAAATATCTTTATAACAGTTTATATATCAATAAAATAAGCCACCGTGAAGATAAAGAAGATATTGGTGTCGCAACCCAAACCCGCATCTGACAAGTCACCCTACTATGAGATTGCCGATAAGTATGGTTTGGAGGTCACCTTCCGTCCCTTCATCAAGGTCGAGGGTTTATCAGCGAAGGAGTTTCGCCAGCAGAAAATCTCAATCCCCGATTTTACAGCTGTAATCTTTACCGCCCGTACTGCCATAGATCATTTCTTCCGTCTGTGTGAAGAGATGCGTATCACCATACCCGACACGATGAAGTATTTTTGCACCACAGAGGCCATAGCGCTGTATCTGCAGAAGTATATCGTGTATCGTAAGCGTAAGATTTTCCATGCCGCTACCGGCAAGTTGGTAGACCTCATACCTTTCCTCACCAAGCACAACAAGGACCGTTATCTGTTTGCAGTAAGCGATGTGCACACTGATGATACGAATATACTTGACAGCCACAAGGTGAACTATACCAAGGCTGTGATGTATCGCACGGTGAGCAATGATTTCGGCCCCGAAGAGAAGTTTGACTATGATATGCTCATCTTCTTCAGCCCCTCGGGCATAGCCTCGCTGATGAAGAATTTCCCTGATTTCCAGCAGGGTGACATACGCATAGGATGCTTCGGCGCAACCACTGCCCAGGCCGTGAAGGATGCCGGTCTGCGTCTCGACTGTCCGGCCCCCACAGTCAAGGATAAGTCCATGACCGCCGCTCTGGACACCTATCTGGCTCAGGAGATGGAAGCCGACAAGTAAATTTGACCATGTCATTGAGACTTTATAAAAAGGAGAAGCTTTGCAGCCATGCGGCCGTAGAGCTTCTCTTTTCCAATTCTGAAGCCCGCGAGGGTGAATGTGGATCGGCGTTGGTGTATCCCTGGAGGGTAGTCTGGCGGGTGAATCCCACTCGTCCCGAGGGTCAGCGCGATGTCGCCCAATTCCTTATAATGGTGCCTAAGAAGAGGGTGCGTCATGCGGTTGACCGTGTGCTGATGCGCAGGCGTTGCCGCGAGGTGTACCGCCTTCACCGCCATCTGCTTCCCGAGGGTGTAGCGGTGGATATGGCTTTCGTGTATGTGGGCAAGCCCGGACTTCTTGCGCCGTATGACATGACTTGCCGCGCTGTGACACGGCTTATGACGCGTGTAGGCCGATGATGCGGTGGCTTTTTAATAGTTTTATGTCGGCTCTGACAGCACTGATGATACTGCCGGTGCGTATATACCAGTGGTGCGTGTCGCCGATGTTGGGGCAAAATTGCCGTTTCGTACCTACATGCAGCCAATATGCGGTAGAAGCTCTCCGCAAGCACGGCCCGTTTAAGGGTGGCTGGCTAACTCTGCGTCGGATATTGCGTTGCCATCCGTGGGGCGGCAGTGGATATGACCCGGTGCCTTGAAACTGCTGTAGGACGGTATCATTTTACCATGAATGATTCATTTTCACAGATTATTGACTGTCATACCCATGACCATGACTCTCTGACGGGGATAATCTCCCTGGAGCCTCATGAGCTTGACTGCATGACGTCCGGCAGGGTGTACTCGGTAGGGGTGCATCCATGGCGTGCGTCCGTAGCCACCGAGGATGATATACATCGGGTGGAGGAGGCGGCGAAGCGCCCTGAGGTAGTGATGATAGGGGAGTGTGGGCTTGACCGTCTGTGCGACACCCCGATGGAGGACCAGATGCGTGTGTTCAGGCGTATGATTGCCCTGAGCGAGCGGCTCGGAAAGCCTCTGATACTTCATGTAGTGAAAGCATTCGGGCCTGTGATGGAACTCCACAAGACGCTGCGCCCCCGACAGCCGTGGATAGTTCACGGATTCAGAGGTAAGCCCGAACTGGCACGACAGCTTGTGCGCGAGGGGATGTACCTCTCTTTCGGAGAGCGATATAATGAGGAGTCGCTAAGGGTGACACCTCCTGAATTTGTACTTCAGGAGAGCGACGAATCCCAGGGGATAGGTACACGTTTGTTGCCCCATGCGGCGGAGAATCTGCAAAGGTTGCTCAGGAATGGTCGGGGCTAAGGATGATTTGCCCGAAGACTATTTCTTCTGTTGGGCTAACAATTCCTTGATAAGTGATATGTAGCGTTCAGCGACAACCTCGGAAGAGAATTTGCGCTTTACCTCCTCGTGGAGTTCGCGGCGGTCATTATTCTGCGACAGTGCCCACAGTATGCCGTTGGCTACGCTGTGGGGATTTTTATATTCCGCGAGATAGCCGTTGACCTTGTGCTCAATAATGTCACGTTGGCCTCCACGGTCAAATGACACGGGTATGCAGCCGGCAGCCTGACCCTCGATAAGTGTTCCCGGGAGGGTTTCGTAGAGCGAAGTGGAGATGACCACTTTGGCGTTGGCATAGAGCTGTCGCAGCAATGCGCGGTCATTGATTCGGCCGAGATAGGAGTAGGGGAATCTCAGGCGGTCCAATATGGAGCGGTCGCGTATGTCGCCGAAGAATACGGCGCTGCAGCGGCTGGCTATCTTGGGATTGTTGTCAAAGAGGTAGTTAAGTGCGTCGATAGCATAGTTGATACCCTTAATGGGGTCATCCAGACGGGCCGCACCCATTAGTATGAGGTCGCGCGAGAAGTCAACGTGGAGTGACTGCATCGTGTGGGTGGGTTCGGTGAGGAAGGTTTCGACAGGCACGGCATTGGGGATGACTTCGAGATGGCTGTCGTGGAGCAGCGAGCTTGCGCGGGCACGGTCGGCCAGCCAGTTGCTCACGGCCACGAATGTGATGGGCACCTCACCGTAGAGGGCCTTTTTCTTGAGCCACACTTTATGCGAGGCATCCTTGGGATTGGTCGAGTGGAGGAATTGACAGCATCCGCACTCCTGTTTGTAGCGTTCGCACTCAAGGGAATGGTGGCAGATACCGGTCAGGCACCACATGTCGTGCATGGTCCAGATGATGGGCTTCCCCATCTTTCCCAGCCGTTCAATGCCTTTGAGCGAGAGTAGTCCCTGATTGACCCAGTTAAGCATTATCACGTCGGCATCTTTCACCCAGGGATGCTCCCATACCGGACTTCCCGTATTGGCAAAAGACACTTTGAAGAGGTCCTCGCGGTTAAATCCATTGGCCAGGAAGATGCTTGCCCGTTCCATGAGGAAACGGTAGGAACGTTTGTTGCGCGTGGCCACTTCCTGCACCACGTCTTCATCGGTCAGGCGTGTGTAGGCGAGCATTCGGGCATCGATTCCGGCATTGCGCAGGGCGTGCATCAGGCGGTATGTCACCACTCCTGCCCCGCCGAGTATGTCACTATGGCTTACAAGTGTCACGCGAAGCGGACGTTCCCCGTCGGTGGTTACGGGAGGTTCCGGGGTGGCAACGGTCCGTGCAATCTCGCGGTTAATCTGGTCGGGTGATTTAAACATATATGTCTGGTCGTGGATTTATAATCGGTTTGAGTCTTGAGGGGGAGGTAAGAATGTGTGGTGTGGAGAGCTTATTTCTGTGCGGAGTGAGGTTGCCGGCCGAGGTCTATGAGGTGAACGGAGGGGAGCTGCAGACGTGCCTCGAGGTATTCCTTGAGTTTGGTGCGCTGTTGGGCACTCATGGGTGAGGCATATTCCACAAGGGCCAGCGACACGGTGTCGACCTTACCGCTCTCAATCTCGGAAAACACGGTGCGTGTCATGCCGATATCCTTAATCTGCGGGAAGAGTATCTTAATTTCGGGGGCAATTTCGAGGGTTCGGGCAGTGTTGCGTGCTTCAGCGGCGATGATGGCTTTGAGGGAGTCTATGTCGGATTGTTGGCGCGTGATGGTGGTCTGAGCCAACTGATATATGTCGCGTACCGAGGTTGTCATGTCTCCGCCGAGTGTCGGGCTGTCACCCTGCACTATCTTCAGCTCGGTGCCTTTGAGACCGTATGCAGGGAGCTGTGAGTTGAGCGCCATGAGCAGGGAGTCTTGAGGAAGGACACGCCCTATTAAGGTGAGTGTGAGTGTCGGGGTGCCGTTGATGTTCTCGGCCTTCTGACTGAGTACCTGTGTGGCCGGGAAGTGGCAGACTTCGCTCACGAATCTATTGGTACGCATGGTGAAATCATTGCTCTTGATCATGCGGTAGGTGAGCCATATACTTGGGAGCATAGTGAGTATGGCTATGGTGTAGACAATGCGCCGTACTCTGCGCGAACGCTGGGTGTCGGTGGCCACTCCTTTATATTTAAGGAGTTTCACACCGATGAAAGTGGCGAATGCTATATATATGGAGTTGATGAGAAACAGGTAGAAGGCGCCGAAGAAGTAGTTGAGCTGCCATGTCGCGAGTCCGTACCCTGCGGTGCACAATGGAGGCATCAGGGCTGTGGCAATGGCTACGCCGGGGATTACCTGTCCCTTGTTGGTGCTTCCGAGCGCAATTATGCCGGCTCCTCCTCCGATGAAGCCTATGAGCACGTCGTAGATGGTCGGAGAGGTACGTGCCAACAGTTCGCTGTGACCCTCGCTGACGGGTGAGATGAGGAAGTAGAGTGTGGAGGCAATCACGGAGAACCCTGCCGCCATGACCAGATTGCGCAGCGACCGCTTGATTAGTTCGAAGTCGTGGATACCCACCCCGAGACCCATACCGATAATCGGTCCCATGAGGGGGGAGATAAGCATGGCACCTATTATGACGGCTGTGGAGTTGGTGTTGAGTCCGAGCGACGCCACAAGAATGGCCATGATGAGGATTATTATGCTTGTCCCGCGGAAGGATACCCCTTCGCGTATGGCAGCCTCGGCATCGGCCTGAGGCACGAGCTGCCCGTTGAGCGAGAAGTAGTCGTGGAAGTAGTTGGTTATGCGTGAAATTAGGCGGGTGGTCATTATATTATATATGTTACTGCGAGGTTCTGTTACTTGGTATTGCGTGAGCGGCGGGGGAGAAGCATGGCGAGGGTCATGTGCTCGTGCCGGAGGGCGAAAGCTACGTAGAGCGCGAGCAGGAGTGTACGCACCGCCATGTTTAGCCATGTATGGGGAGTGGTAAGGAGTATTGACAGAGCGTAGAGGCTCATGGCAAGTACGAAGTAGAGCGCGAGGCGTGGCACGTTGTAGCCGATAGGGTGTTTCACACGCCCTATGAGGTAGCTTGCAATCATCATTACCCCGTAGCATCCGAGGGCAGCCCATGCACACCCCATGTAGCCCATGCGGGGCACTAACCACACGTTGAGTCCTATGGTGACGGCCAAGCCGATGAGGGAGAACCACATGCCCCATATAGTGCGGTCGGTGAGCTTATACCAGAGAGAGAGGTTGAAGAATACTCCGAAGAAAAATTCGGCTATCATTATGATGGGCACCACCTTGAGGCCGCTGAAATATCGGGGTGAGATGAAGTAGCGTATGAAGTCAAGATAGTACATCACCCCGAGGAATATGACCATGGAGAAGATGACGAACCATTTCATGGCTTCACGGTAGGCACGGAGGCTGTCGGTACCCTCCTGACGGTGCTGCGCGAAGATAAACGGTTCGTAGGCAAAGCGGAAGGCTTGAATGAACATGACCATTACGATGGCTATCTTATAGTTGGCTCCATAGATACCCAGCTGGGTCATGGCATCGGCCTTGTCGGTCACGAGTACGGGCAGGAGTATCTTGTCAATTGTCTGATTCATGATACCGGCAATACCGAGTACAAGCAGCGGGAAGCTGTAGACGAGCATACGGCGCCACAACTGTGCGTCAAACCGCCATGCGAATCCCCGCAACTGAGGCATAAGCAGGAGCAGTGTGGCTGCCGAAGCGATGAAGTTGGCCAGGAATATGTAGCCGATGCCGAATGAGGGGTCGTAGAACCATGCGATCCATCCCGGAGCCTCTTCCCACAACCACGGACAGATGAGGATGAAGAAGAGGTTGAGGCCGATATTGAGGCCGATATTGATGAGCTTTACGGTGGCGAACCGCAGGGCGCGGTTGGTGAAGCGGAGGTAGGAGAATGGCATGGCCGTGAAGGCGTCAAGGGCTACGGCGGCGCCCATCATCCACACGTATGAGGTGTGGTCACCGCACTCGAGCAGCCTTGTGACGGGCCCGAGGAATGCCATGAGGAGTATGAAGAAGAGGGTGGAACTTGCCCCTAACGACATGAGGGCTGTGGAGTAGACCTTGCGGGGGTCGTCGCCATAATGCTCATGGTTGGCAAAGCGGAAAAAGCCGGTTTCCATGCCATAAGTCAGTATAATGAGCGCCAGAGCTACTACGGAGTAGACGTAGGTGACGATACCATACTCGGCTGCGGCAAACATAGAGGTGTAGAGCGGCACCAGACACCAGTTGAGGAAGCGTCCGATGATGCTGCTGCACCCGTAGATGGCAGTGTCTTTGGCAAGTGATTTTACTGAAGCCATGTGCGTGACTTGTTGCGGGATTATCAGTCGAAGAGCGAACCGTGGGTGGCCGCGGGGGCTATTCCCAGGTGGGAGTAGGCGAGGGGGGTCACCTCGCGTCCGCGAGGAGGGCGCTGTATGAAGCCTTCCTTGATGAGGAAGGGCTCGTACACCTCTTCGATGGTACCGAGGTCCTCGCCAAGAGCGGTAGCTATGGTGGTGGGGCCC
>CAZNBC010000007.1:0-15289 GCA_964571125.1 uncultured Bacteroides sp. | reverse complement strand
ACGGCGACCTCGGATGCTACGGCCAACCCAACATCAACACCCCCAACATCGACTCACTCGCGCGCCACGGCATGAGATTCACCCAGGCATACGCCGGCAGCCCTGTCAGCGCTCCGTCACGCGCATCATTCATGACCGGGCAGCACTCGGGCCACTGCGAGGTGCGAGGCAACAAGGAGTACTGGAGCGATTCAGACACGGTTCATTACGGCAATCTTGTGGACCATGCACGTGTGGGTCAGCATCCCTACGACCCCGACCACGTGATTATACCGGAAATCATGAAGGCCAACGGCTACAACACCGGCATGTTCGGTAAATGGGCCGGAGGTTACGAAGGCTCCGTCTCCACCCCCGACAAACGCGGCGTCGACGAGTACTTCGGCTTCCTATGCCAGTTTCAGGCCCACCTCTACTACCCCAACTTCCTCAACCGCTACAGCAAGGAAGCGGGCGACACCGGCGTGGTAAGAGTCATCATGGAGGAGAACATCAAGTATCCCATGACAGGACCGGGCTATGAACAGCGCCACGAGTACTCGGCAGACATCATTCATCAGAAAGCCCTGGAGTGGATTGACCGCCAGACGCCCGACACGCCCTTCTTCGGCGTGCTGACCTACACGCTGCCTCACGCCGAGCTGGTGCAGCCCAACGACTCCATACTCGAACACTATAAGAAGCAGTTCTACAACGACCGCACATGGGGTGGACAACCGATGTCGCGCTACAACGCCACCACCCATACTCACGCACAGTTCGCAGGCATGATAACGCGCCTCGACGCCTACGTAGGCGAGGTGATGGAGAAACTACGCGAAAAGGGCCTGGAGGAGAACACATTGGTAATATTCACGAGCGACAACGGCCCTCACGAAGAGGGTGGCGCCGACCCGACATTCTTCGGCCGCGACGGCAAGCTAAAGGGGCTCAAACGTGAGTGTCACGAGGGTGGCATACGTATACCCTTCATAGCCTACTGGCCCGGCAAGGTTCCCGCCGGAACGGTCAATGACCACCAGTTGGCTTTCTACGATCTTATGCCTACCTTCTGCGACATCGCCGGCCAGAAAGACTACGTGAAGAAATTCACCAACCGCAAGAAGGAGAAAGACTACTTCGACGGCCTTTCATTCGCCCCTACCCTGCTGGGCAACGATGAGCAACAGCCCCGCCACGACTACCTCTACTGGGAGTTCTCCGAGACGGACCAGATAGGCGTAAGAAAAGGCGACTGGAAACTGATAGTGAAGAAAGGCATCCCGGAACTCTACGACCTCTCCACCGACCTGCATGAGGACCACGACATCGCAGCCTCACATCCCGACATCGTCAACGAACTCATCGCCATAATCCACCGCGAGCATACCGCCAACCCCAACTTTGAGGTGACGCTGCCTTAGCGCCGGCGGATTATGCAATGGTCGGGGGTGATGACGATATCGACCGGCACGTCATGTTCCTCGGCGTCAATCTCGTCAAACAGCTGACAGCTGTAGCCTACGCCCACCTTAAGTGCGCGTGAGGTGGCCAACAGTCGGTCGTAAAAGCCCTTGCCGCGCCCTACACGGTTGCCTCGGCGGTCATACGCCACCGCGGGCACCACAATCAGGTCTATCTCGCTCACATCTACCGTGTCATCGCCATCGGGCTCCTCTATCTGAAAGGCTCCGTGACGCAGATGGCTGCGGTCGTAGGGCAGTATGTCAAGATTGACCCCGTTTACCCTCGGCAGGAAAAACGACTTGGCCTCGTGCCACTTGTCAAGGAAGTCAATGGTAGACAACTCATCGGCGAGCGAATGATACATCAGCACATTCTTGGCCATCATGAACGCTGCCAGTCCTTCGAGTCGGGCAAACACGTCGCGGGCAGCCGAGTGACGTTCGGCATCAGACAGCAGAGCCTTGTCGGCCCTGACCTTGCGTCTTATATCATCTTTCTTCATACAGATTAGATTAAAGATTAACATTCCGTCAGCCGTCAGGATTCCTCACGGCTGACATCTGATTAACAACTGCCCTGTCAAATAGTTTGTGGGGCTACTTTGTCGTCTTTACGATATTCTCGTTGAAGCTTTCGAGGGCACGCTGCACCACGTTGTCATAATCGTTCATCACCTCGTAATAAGCCGATGTACCCAAAGCATCGCGGGCTATGAGCGACTTGAGCACGCTGAGTATGAGGTCGCGCGACAGGTTGATGTAGTACCAACGCGGAGCGAGACCGCCCTGCTTCTGGGCGTAGACGGCGAATTGCGACAGCAGCTGGTCGTCCGAGGGCAGCACATCGAGCAGGTCGGCCACGGAGGCAGAGCCTGAGAGCTGTTCGCGGTTGTCATCCACATACTTGAATGCAAACTTATGGAACAGGCCCTTGTTGAGCGCGCTGATGTAATATGAGGTCACGCCGGTAGTATCGTTGGGCACAAACACGTCGGGCATGATGCCGCCACCGCCATACACCTCGCGTCCGCCGAGGGTATAGAATGTCTCGCTCTTGTCGAGCTTCACGCTGTCGACATTGAACGACTCGCCACGGGTGTAGCGGTCAATAATCTCCATCTCGTAGTCGCGGAGCTGACCGGGTGAATAGGACTTCTGTATGCATCGTCCCGAGGGGGTGTAGTAGCGCCCTATGGTGAGGCGGATAGCGCTATTGTCGGGGAGCGTAAGCTGATTCTGCACCAGGCCTTTGCCGAACGAGCGGCGACCCACGATAGCCGCGCGGTCATTGTCCTGCATGGCTCCGGCGAATATCTCACTCGCACTGGCCGAGATTTCATCCATGAGCACCACCAGTCCGGTGTGGATATACGACCCCGTGCCGTCAGCCACAATCTCGTCCTCGGCCGAGGATATGCGTCCGTGAGTAGACACGATGGGACGACCTCTTTCGAGGAATTCGTTGGCCATGAGCACGGCCATCTCCATAAATCCGCCGCCATTGCCGCGCAAATCCACCACGAAGCGCTCGGCGCCCTCGTCTGACAACTCCTTAAGTGCGGTGATGAACTCGCTGTAGGTGTTGCGTCCGAATTTGTTCACCTTGATATAGCCCGTGGTATCGTCAAGCATGTAGCGCGAGTCAATGGTCGTGACGGGTATCTCACCGCGCACCACCGTAAACGTCAGCAGCGACGGATTGGCACCGCGCTGTATGCCGAGCTTCACCTCGGTTCCCTCCTGACCTCTCAGCCGCTTAATGACATCCTTGTCATTAATCTCGCGTCCGGCCACGACGGAATCGTTGATGGTCACGATACGGTCGCCGGCAAGTATGCCCACCTTCTCGGAGGGGCCGCCGGAAATCACTTCGATGACCGTAATGGTGTCGGTCTGCATATTGAATGAGATGCCAATGCCGCTGAACGAGCCGTCAAGGTCCTCGTTGACACCCTGAACATCTTCCGTAGGTATATATACGGTGTGGGGGTCGAGCTTGGCAAGTATGTCGGGGATTGACTTCTCCAGAATACTGTCAGTATTCACCTCGTCGACATACTGGTTTTCGATAAGCGACATGATATTGCTTATCTTCTCGGCAGCGCTCCACTGTCTGTTTGAAGCGAAGAAACGGTTGCCTATCCATAATCCTGCGGCAAAAGAAACTGCTACAAGCAGCGGTGCCCACACGGATGTGCGTTTCCAGGAATTATTCATTTATAATACTAAAAGAAATGAGCTGATATAAATATATTATGTATTGGGACTACAGTCAAAGCTCGGGTACATGCACGCACTCCACACCGGCCCGTGTCAGCAAATCGATGCCGTCAGTCATGCGGTAGAGCTCGTTGAACACTACCCGACGTATACCGGCCTGAATAATAAGTTTGGCACATTCCAGACAGGGCGACGCGGTGACATAGAGTGTGGACCCTTCGCTGGAATTGTTGCTACGCGCCACCTTGGTGATGGCATTGGCCTCGGCATGAAGCACATAGGGCTTGGTAACGCCATGCTCATCCTCACATACGTTCTCGAATCCCGCCGGAGTGCCGTTGAAACCGTCGGAGATTATCATCTGTTCCTTGACGAGCAGGGCTCCGACCTGTCGGCGGGAACAATAGGAGTTTTCGGCCCAGATAGTGGCCATACGCAGGTAACGCCTGTCGGTAGTTTCCTGCTTGAAATTCGATGTGTTAGATATACGTTCCATGAATTACGGTGCAAAGTTACGTTTTTTTCCCACATCTTATCCCTTGGAGCATAAAAAGATGAGGCACCTCGGTTAACATTTCTTGGCACTTCCCTTAAAAACACTAAAAACACCGTCGGCAACCACAACCATACCCCCCTCCGGAGGTTGTAAAAGTATATACCCTAATCTATTTAACGACTATTTCTATGAGCAACACTTCATTCCGTTCACGCCTGATTGGTCTGCAGACCAACCTGTTCAACTTTGCTATCGTGCTTACGTCCAACAGGGATGACGCCTACGACCTACTCCAGGACACTACCCTCAAAGCCCTCGACAACGAAGACAAATATACCGACAACACCAATTTCAAGGGGTGGGTGTTCACCATCATGCGCAACATCTTTATCAACAACTACCGTCGCATGATGCGCACGGCCACCATCATCGACACCTCCGATGACCTCTTCCGCCTCAACCTCCCTCAGAACTCCGGCTTCGACACTCCCGAAAGCTCCTACGAAGTCAACGAAATCATGGGTGCCATCCAGGCCTTCCCCGATGAATACCGCGTGCCCTTCAAGATGCACCTCGCCGGCTTCCGCTACAGCGAGATAGCCGAAAAGATGCACCTCCCCTTAGGCACTATCAAGAGCCGTATATTCTACGCCCGACAGCACCTCCGCTCAGCCCTCAAGGACTACCGTCAGTAATGTTACCTCTTGGCGACCTTGGTCACTGTTCTGGTGCCGTCAGCACTTTGGAACTCAAGGATATAGACACCCGCCGCAATGGGGAGTGCCTCTATGTCGACCATGCCGTCGGACTCCATCACGGGCACACCGGTCGCGGTAAACACGCGGAGATGCGTGCACTCGTTACCGACAGTCACGCCTTCGATTCCCGCGCGTTTTGACACCTTGAACACCAGGAGACTACCGCTATCAGACACTTCCGTCTGACCGTCATACAGCACGGCGAAATACCTTGCGCCGTCCTCGGCTCCGGCAAGCACGCCTCCGGCGGTGAATGATGCGCTGCCACCCTCTTCGATAAACAGGTCCTGAGTATTGTAGAAGCCTACCGAAGTCAGCTGACCATCTTTGTAGGGGAAGATTACGACCGTAAGATTGCGTCCGAAATAGCCCTCGTCACACTTAACCGTGCCCGTAAAGGTAAGATTGTCGGGATTGACGGCTTCGGGGTCGCCTTCAATCTTGAAGTCCGATACAGACAGCTTTGTGTCAGGCACCGCATGAAGCTCTACCTCAATACCTTCGGAGACAATCTGATTGGTGGCCTCCTTGACCATATAGAATGTATAGGTGCCGGGATTGGGATATGCCGAGCTGGCGAAGTGATTGAAAATACCGCAGAACTCGATGTCCATATCATCTCCGGGAAGAAGGTCCACATGGATGGCGTTGGTCTTGGCTATCGGCGATGAGCCGCTGGCGAGGGTCGGCACGATGTCGCCCACAAATTCCGTACTGCCGGGATTGGTGATACGGGCCTTCATGCGGAACAGATTGCCAAGATATATCGGGGTGAGTATCTCTACGTCAGTAACCGAAACATTTCCGTCATTGGCGGGCGCGAAGGTACATTCGCCATATTTGACGGTCATGATGACCTTCTGAACCGTAGAAAGTTTTACAGGCACATCTTTCCATATACCGTCAGTGCCACACACTACCGGTGACAGCTCGTAGGTGCCGGTCTTGAGGCCCGAAGGAATCTGAGTGGTATAGCTTGACAGCGGATTGAGCGGCTGAAGACTGAATCGTGAGGGTGCCACACCGTATTTTACCTCTCCGGTCGCGGTGTTGGTAAACTTCACGCCAAGCGAACCGCTCGCTGTAGCTATGGAGTAGTTGATTACACGTCGTGTCACCGTAATCTGGTCGCCGGGCTTCGTAGCCGAAGTGGTCTTCACCGGGGCTACATCAAAGCCGCTATCCATCATGAGATTAAGGTACATCTCCGACTTGGCCTTAGGCTTGCAGATATTGCCCACCACGGCCTGGTCATAGTTGAAACCGGAGGATGAACCGCCGATACCCTGATTGGCCGGCTCAAGGGCGGACAGACGGAAAAAGCCGTCACTTACGCCTCCCCAGCCCCAGTTAATGTGGAAGAAACCGTCGCCGTCATATCCATCGCACACAAACGAGTGTCCTCCGGCCGAGCTGCTGCCCGAGTACTGCACCGGGCCGTAGTCCTTAAGCTGACTATACATGAAATCCTCCCACTCGAGCATACCGAAGTAGTCGCGCTCGGCATACCGCACACCCTTGTCATAGCCGAAATAATCTACCAGCGCTCCGGCCACGAACACGTCGGGCGCACCACTCTGAACCGGTGAATACTGCATGTCGACACTGACCCCGCAGGCATACATCAACTGCGCCACGGCACTCTTCTGACGCTCGGTGCCGGCACCGCCGGCATAGCTGTCGCGCATACTGTTCCAGTCGAATGTGATGTTTGAGAAATCAAGTGAAATCCATGAACCGTTGTAGTAATACTGGTGCGAACCCACTCCCCTTTCGGGCCATTCGTGATAATTTACCACCTGCGCCATGGCCGTGGCCACACAGCCCGTCATGGAGCGCTGACTGTTAATCACGGGGCACATATTGTTGTAGGGAGCATCCTGATTCCAGGTCGTGGTGACCATAGGCGCGATAGGCTCACGCTCGGGGCGCTCGACCACCCTTGCTACACCGCGGTCACGTGCGGCCGCTATCTGCCGCCCATATTCCTCAAGCCACCATGTCATGGCCGGAGGGAGCGCATCGGCCTCAAAACGTCCCGCTGAGGAATACCCGAGCAGGGCTTCTCCACAGTCATCGGCGCTCACCACGACATATCCAGCGGCATTATCCTTCGGCGAGAACACATACAGGGTGTTCTCCCCCTCCTGACGGGAGGTGTACTTCAAGTGAAATGCCGAGGGATTCAGACGGCTCATCATAGACTCTGAGGCACCGCCTCTTGCTCTTAGTAAAGCTTGCTCCGGGGTAAGTACTGCAGCGGAGATATCGAAGCCACACACCGCCATGACAGCGGCAAGTGTGGAAGTAACTATGCGTTTTGAGAGATTCATACAGATTGGTTCAAGGTAAGTCTTCACTTTTGAAGATACAAAGTTAGCACGGTTGATTAGCCCTCCAACCCAAATACAAGTTAAAATTCGCTAAACGTAATGTTTCGATAGACACGGGCCACCAAAAACATGTAACTTTGCACCCTAAAAGCTAACTACGGGGATTTTCCCGAATGGCACCCATTATCACACATAGCCCTTATAACATAGATAACATAGGCTTATACATAGGCTTTGGAACAAGGCCCGATAACATAGCATAGTAAATTAATTTCACATCAAAAATAATTCACCAATCAAGTCATGAAGCAGTTCTACTTAGCTCTCGCTATGTCGGCAATATCGCTTTTCGCGTCTGCCCAGGCATATCGGTCGATAGCAGTGAACCTCACCGATGGAAGCAAGGTTGACATCAACCTATCCGATGAATTCTCTGCCTCATTTACAGACGATGCCTTCGTTGTCACCGGTGGCAAGACCGACATCACGGTACCCCGCCTCATAATCAAGTCCTTCACTTTCTCTACCGAAGTTGCGGGTATTGAGGAGGTCGCCGCCGATGATACCAAACCCGTCATCTCGGGTGACAACATGATTTTCAACAACCTTCCCGAAGGTTCCGTAGTAGCCGTGTACGATATGGCCGGCGCACTCCTTTTCTCGGAAAAGGCAAGCGGCTCATACACCCTGTCGCTTTCGGCCATCTCCGCTTCACCGGTGATAGTCAATGTTAATCAAGTCGCATATAAAATCGCTACGAAATGAATAAGAATAAAATCATAGCAGCAGGAATGGCTTGTGCCGCCACCTTTGCCATGTTTGCAGCGAGCGACCGCATGGACATCTACGACCGGGCCGGCAAGTTCATCTCCGTCATGGTCGATGACATCAAGGAAATCAATGCCGGTCAGGCCGAGGGTAAGGACGGATACTCCACAGTACGTATCACCACGGCTCAAGGTACTACCGAGCATACCATCAAGGATATTGCCCAAATCGAATATTCACGCGTCAAGAAGAATAAAGCCCACGACATCTTTATTTCGAGCGATCCCCACGCCAAAGTGCGTCTTCTTGACTGGCGTAACAACACCGATATCTTCGGTGAGGCACAGATTGACCCCACCAAGCCGGACGACTGGCGCGGATGCTGGGCCGACGGTAATCCTCACTACCTCGTCGATACCGAGAAAGGATACACCTCCGAAGTGGTCATTACCGGTACGTACACTAACAAGGTTTACACCGATAACCCCAACTTCGTGTTCTGGAGCACGAAAGAGAACAATCTTCTCGGTATAGACTCATACTCGTTCGACATGCCTTACGAGCCTGTCGAAATCAAATCTGTGTCCGAGGAGCTTGACACCTATGAGGGTGCACCCTTCCTCGGTAACTACAAGGGGTACCTTCTCACTCCCGAATCAAACCGCATTTCCCGCAACACCAAGGCCACTCTCTCAGTCGAGTTCAAGGCCAACACCACTTATGTCATCACGAGCACCGATAAGAACGCATACGACGTGATTGACCTCTACAAGTGGAATCAGGAGAAGAACACCGTTTCGTATATCCCCTACGAGGGTCCCCAGCGCAATCCCCTCGAAATTGATATATGGTACGGCCTCGTAGGCAATTTCACCGGCGATGGCATACTCTTTGCCACCATGCACAATATCGTCGAGGACAAGCCCGACAACAATGTGAAGTATTTCGCTACCAATAAGGATGCCGATGTCACCGTGGCTGTAGCTGACCAGTACAACCGCTACGCGCTCGTGCAGTCGATTGCCTCCGGCGAAAAAGCACGCTATTTTTACTACGATGAAGGTATCACCATACCCCAGGAAGTTACCATGGAGTTTGTTAGCGGTGACAACATCGCTAAAAACAGCGTGGCATACTGTGTCTCAGGCGGCGATCGAATCTTCAAGTACACCTATACCGAGGGTGGGGAACCCGTCTACACTTTCCGTGGAAAGGAATACGGCACCTATAAGTCGGAAGATGGCGGCGCCGAACTCACTCTTGACGGCTTCGACACTTGCACACTCGGCGGCAAGCAGGGTACGTACGAGATTAAGGACGGCGTAGTGAACGCGACTATCGGTAGCGAAACCTATACGTTGATCATTGATCTCAGCATGCACACCTATAAGGATAACTCCGGCGAGGATAATTCCCCGTGGACCGGTGCCGTGTCATATCGCATCACCAATGCTGTCGGTAAATACAGCAATGAGCCTGAGGCAGCCATACACACCATGTCAATAGACTTCGACAGGGATCTGTTCGGCCACAACAATCCGGGATTTGTTGCCATCAGGATGGACTTCTCTTCTAACGGCGGTCTGCGTACCACCGGAGGCGTTTCCGATATCTGTAATTATATCTACAATGCGAAGAACAACACCGTCACCATCACCAGCGTATATGTAGGCACGGCTCCCAATGCCTCCGGCAAGAAGAACCTCATCCTCCATGTATCAGCCGACAAGCGCAGCATCTGGTTTGATGACAGCACTGAAGACCGCATCTATGGCATAGGCCGCGACGGCAGCTACTGGCTCACCGGCGAGGTAAATACTCTCGTAACCGACGAGGTGCTCCCCGTAAAGCTTTTCGACAAATACATCGGTATCGCATCGCTCAATCCCGAGGGCATGTCACTTACAGTGTCGTGCAATGTGTCCCTCACCTTTGACACCGAGACAAACAAGGCCTCATTCAATGTTTTTGATGCCTCACACACATACCTTGATATGCCCGAAGCGGAGTATACACTTAATGGTAATACTCTTACCATTAAGAATGTCACCGTATCGGAAAAGGGTGAAGGGGGCTACGTGGATGTAACGCGCGACTTCACTTTCACGGTTTCGGAGGACGGCACCGTGCTGACCTCAAACGAGAAGTTCACCAAATATATCAACCAGTATTCTATCGTCAACATTGACTTTGCCGGAAAAGAATTCAAATACACGGCTCCCGTAGTTGGCCCCGGTACCGGCGATGACTCGGTGGAATTAGCCGACGGTTATACCGGAAATTTCGGCTATGTGATGTACAACATGAGCTGGCAGTTCAGCTCCGTGAACTTTGATTTCAACCAGGATACCCACGAAGTCAAAGTGACCTTATCAAGCACCAATACCGGTAGCTTTGATTTTACATCACCCTATACTCTCAACGGCAACGTACTTACCCTCACCGTAAAGGACTATACCAACTATTCGAGTCCGACTGATATGGAGATAACCCTCACTGTCTCCGCCGACGGCAAGACTATCACCGGCGACGGCAGTCAGACCTCAAAATGGTTTATACAGACCCTGTTCAGTATAATTGACCTTGAGTGGGGCAAAATAGAGCTTACTGCCAAGTCCTGATACTCATTTACAGACCACTGTAGCAAAAGAAAATGGCGATGTGTCGGAATTTTTGACACATCGCCATTTGTATTTTGTAAGAGCACGCTGTAAGAACAGCTCAGAACTCCATGCCTACGTTGTCAACATAGAGCGTGAGGCCCTCGGT
The DNA here is from genome assembly GCA_964571125.1 of uncultured Bacteroides sp. Lineage (GTDB taxonomy): Bacteria > Bacteroidota > Bacteroidia > Bacteroidales > Muribaculaceae > Paramuribaculum. The sequence continues at coordinate 4,500 of CAZNBC010000007.1, read as the reverse complement.
GCCTACGTATGGCTCGGCACTACCGGCGCTGAGCATCATTATCATGTGGGTGGGAGTCTCGTCTGCCGCTGCCCAGCCCACCTCTTCTACGGGCACGAGCTTGCCGCGCGAATTGAGGGCATAGTAGGCGTTATCGCCCTTGCGCAGACCTACGGTAGCGTCTTTGCCAAATTCAGCGGAAGCATCCCCGTATTTCAGCGGCACACGATGGCCCGCGGTCCAGCTGACGGATTTGCCGTAACGTTCTGCTCCGGTCGCCACTCTCTTGGCATATATTTTTCCGTCAGGGGTTTCCCAACGCTTCTGAAGAAGCACGAACACCATGGCCTCGTCATGGCCCGGTATCACCTTCTTGCTGCTGAAGCCAGTGGAGCGCACACGTGAGTTGGCGCCCTTTGGCATGTCAACCTTGTAGTCCATCACCATCGCTACGGGACGCGAGGTATAGGGAATACCCATATCCATCTTGGAGTAAGGGTTGGAGGTGGAAGTGATAGGCTCATACATGCGGCCCAGGAAAACCGAACCCGCTACCATGACGTCCATGTTGATGAGGCCCAATACCTTTACGGTCTCTATCTTGGTGGTGAGCTGCGCACACTTATTACCGCCACCACGGTCAAAGGGATATACGGCGTTGGAGGTCTTGGTGACGCCGGACACATGGGCGTAGACGTTGCTGGTGGCCCAGGGGGAATTTCCGGCAGGGACATAAGCCTTGTTGCCGTTAATAGTCTGCGTAGGGCCAATCTCGTAGATGGTTTTGTTACCGCCGCCGATGACCACCGACTCCTTGAGGTTACGTGTCACCCAATTATTGAAGTCGCCGTAACGGAGAGGCACCACCTTACCGGCATTTGCTATTCCGCCTGAGAAACACCAGATGCCCGCGGCGAGCATAATGCCTTGTATAAATCTTCTTTTCATAAGCATAATTTTAAGAGCGCGACCTCAGCGGTTGAAACGCTTTGTGATGAAGTTTTCGCGCAAGAGACCAATAAATAACTATGCAAATTTAACACTTTACACCGACACATGGTTCTCCACAATTTCAATATTTTCAATTCTCCGTCCCGGTTTACACAAAAAAGCGATGGACCGCCCTGCCGCTGCAGGACGATCCATCAATGAAGAAGCTGATTTTATTTCTATTATAAATATTTTTCCAAGATTTATTCAGGCTGGCTGAAGATTACGATGCGGTTCCAGTTGTTGGTATCGTAAGGCTGTGAGTCAGAGCCAAAACCTTCAACGGTGATTCTTGAAGCATCGATGCTGTAGTCGTTGACCAGTGCATCGGCAACAGCCTGAGCGCGACGCTTTGAGAGACCCATGTTGTAGGCGGCGGAACCGGTGTCCTTGTCTGCATAACCGCGAACCACAATCTTGGAGTCGGGATTAGCCTTGAGCCATTCAGCGGTGTTGTAGACATTTACCATCTCCTCGTTGCTGATGCGGGCTGAGTTGATACGGAAGCGTACGCTTGACATCAGAGGAGCCTGTACGGTGACTGTCTCGGAAGCGGTAGCCACGACTTCGGGGCAGGGAAGCTGAGCCTCGGCGGTTGCCAGAGCTGCGGAAGTGGCTGCGAGGTCGGCACGGAGATCGTTTACCTGATTGTTAAGAGAGTTGATGTATGAAGTGTAGTCACAGGGGTTGTAGCGGGTATACTTCTTGCCACCGATATTGATGATGAAACCGCCATAAACCTGACCGATTACATCGATAGAGCGATGATTGACGAAGTTGTTGAGGTTGTCGCCATAGGCGTTCATACGACCTTCAGCGAAGAAGTCAACATACTTGCAGAGACGCAGACGGAGCTGGATACCGGCCGATACAGGAAGTGTCCATGAGTTGCGCTTGGGCTTGCCGTTCTCGCCATTGATGTTCACGTAGCTGTCGCCGTAGTCCCATGTATATGTTCCGCCGAGACCTACGAAGGGAATGATGCTGAACACACGGTTGGGGTTGGGGCCTGCTATAGAATTGAGCATATCCCAGGTGAAGTCAAGGTTAAGGTTGGCATACTTGGCCTTGTTATATTTCACGGCATCCCAGTGCATCGCACCGTAGTAACCGGTGAAGCGGAAGCCTACGTAGGGGCTGAACCAGTGGCCTACGCCTATGTTGTAGAGGGCTGTATAGTGGGTCTTGGGGTCACCTACTTCAAGGTTTCTTTCGGTGAAGTTGCCGAAGGCACCGGCGCCAAGCTGAATATTCCAGTTGTCACGCCATGAGCTTGAGTAGTGGTCCTTGCAGTCTACTGACTCGGTGAGTACTACTTCTTCTTCAGTTACGCTTACGATTTGCTGAGCGTTAAGAGTGTTAGCTGACATAAACATGCCGCCTACAGCAGCCAGAAGTAATAAGTTCTTTTTCATCTCTCTTAGAAATACTAAATGAAACAATCTAAATAACCAGTAATTAAAAGAATTTTTTCTTAATGCTTTATTTGCGGAGGACGATGTCGTGTTTCCCGCAGTCACAATTAAAACACAGTTATGTTACAAAAGGTTTACACACCCTGAAAAAATTTTGTAAAAAAGACGAGAAGGGCACTTTGCTCCGTTATAACAATAGAGCTACCACATTACTTATAATAGAGTGGAAGGCTCTAACCACATACCTCTGAATATGAAATTTGACTCTCTGTTATTCAACATAAACCTCCCCACGGCCGACCCTCATCAGGGGTCACTGCTTGTGGCCGAGCCTTTTCTGAAGGACGATTACTTCCTTCATGCCGTGATATGTCTGATTGACTATGAAGGAGCCGACAGTCCCGCAATGGGCATCGTGCTCAACCGTCAGACCGCCTACTCGCTGCAGGATCTCGTGGAGAACATCACGGTCGAGGAGAAGATACCCATCTACTGCGGAGGCCCCGTGGCCTACGACAGGCTCTACTTTCTCCATACCCTCGGCGACATTCTGCCCGGAGGGCGTGAGGTGCGTCCCGGTTTATGGGTCGGAGGCGACTTTGACGCGATGATAGATTACATCAACTCAGGCTACCCGATAGAGGACCGCATACGCTTCTTCGTGGGCTACAGCGGATGGTCGAAAGGGCAGCTCAGTCAGGAGGTGGAGGCCCACACTTGGGCTGTGGCCGAGATAGAGTCGAATGACAAGCTTTTCACGCTGAGCGAGGATGAGCTTTGGCACGATGCCGTGCGTTCACTCGGACACGAGCATCGCGGATGGCTCTTTCACCCACGTAATCCCCACGCCAACTGATATCATGATGCAGCCCCGGTTTTCCATCGTCATGCCGATGTATAACGCCTCGGCCTTCCTCACAGCCGCCATCGGCTCCGTCAAGGCTCAGACCCTTGACGATTGGGAGCTGATAGTGGTTGATGACGCATCAACCGATTCCTCCCTTGCCGCAGCCCGTGAGCTTGCCGGAGAGGATGAACGTATTAAGGTGATGGCCTTGAAGGAGAACTCCGGCAGCGCTTTCCGTCCGCGTCTTGCCGCCCTGCAGGCTGCCGCGGGAGAATACATCGTGGAGCTTGATGCCGATGATACCGTAGAGCCCGACTATCTGCTCAAATTGTCGCGGGCGCTCGCTGATAAAACGCTTGATGCCGCATTCGCACAGTTCGCAAGGCCTGACGGGTCGCCCGTGCTTCCCAATCAGTTCCCTGCCGGCACACGGCTGACAGGCACGGAGGCAGTGGCCGCCTCCTTCAACGGATGGCGCCACACGGCCATGGGAGCCATACGCCGCAGCCTTTATAACGAGGCTTTCGAACGTTTCGGTATGCCCGAAGCGGGGATGTGCAGCGACGAGGTGTTCACACGCCATATTCTTGCCTGTGCGCGTGAAGTCGTAATCACTGATGCCGTCTACGTCTACACCTCCAATCCTGAGTCCGTCACGCGCCGCCGGTCGCTCAAACTCTTTGACTGTATAGAATGTGCTTTTGCCTCGCTTGCCCTGTCCAATCTGATAGGCTCACGCGAGGTGTGGCGAGGGGCTTCCACGGAGTTTTTTAATGCGTTCCTGTCAATGGTCCGCCTCTATCACACCTTTGAGTTTGACACTGAGGACGACCGCAATGACGTGAGGCTCAGGTTGCGCAACATGTTCGACCGCCTTGGCGACGAGCGATTCCGCCGCGCCATACCCCTCTCCCACCGCCTGACTATGAAAGCCGGATTCGGCCCCTACATGAAAATTATCGAGCTGTATGACCGAACACGATAATTCCTACAAAGGCATACTGCGCAATATGTCGGTATTCGGAGGCGTGCAGGCCATGCAGATATTCGCCGGACTGCTGCGCGGAAAGATTGCCGCCATCTTCCTCGGGCCGTCCGGTATGGGTATCTCGGCACTCTTCACGGCCTCATCCACTACCCTGCAGCAGCTTTCGTCACTCGGACTCGGACAGTCGATAGTGCGCGAGACCGCGTCGGCCGAAGACAAGCCCAAGGAGCTGAATACCGTCATAGCCGCCACTCGCTTCCTGCTTACGCTCACGGCACTTA
>CAZNBC010000006.1:0-15315 GCA_964571125.1 uncultured Bacteroides sp. | reverse complement strand
CGCCACAATAGCTTTCTCAGCCATTCAGAACAATGATAAAATCGGAGTGATTTTCTTCTCGGATAAGATTGAGAAATTCATTCCCCCCAAGAAAGGAAAGAAGCACATCCTCTTTATCATTCGTGAGCTTCTTGACTTCACCCCCGAGAGTCGCGGTACGGACATTTCTGCCGTACTGCGCTACTTCACCGATGCACTGAAGAAACGTTGCACCACTTTCCTCATTTCTGACTTCATCGACACTCACGATTATTACAAGGCTCTATCGGTTGCCTCGAATAAACATGATGTCATAGGCATACAGATTTATGACAAACGTGACGCGCAGTTGCCCGATGTAGGGTTTATGCGTGTGGCTGACCTTGAAACAGGGGCTGACCGTTGGGTCAATACATCATCGAAGCGTGTGCGCCAGTCATTTAACAAATGGTGGTATGACCGCCAGCAGTTCATGACCGATACGCTGAGCCGCTGCCACGTCGATGTGGCATCCATAGCTACCGACGAAGATTATGTAAAAGCACTCATGGCCTTGTTTAAAAAGCGTGGGGTAAGATAACGTTCAGTGAGAATATTTCTTTCATATATGACCCGTATAAATTCTATAATACTCAGTCTTGTGATGGCACTCGGAGCTGTATTTGCGGCTTCAGGTGCCAACCTCACTGTCAAGACGTCACTTGATTCCGCCTATATAATTATGGGCAAGCAGACTGCCATGCACCTTGAAATCATCGAACCTAACGATGTTCAGGGGCAAATCCTTTTGCCTGATACGGCATGGCGTGTGGTAGAGATTGCATCTCAGGGTAATCTTGACACCACATCTATGGACAACGGACGTCGTCAGATATTGGGAGACATCATCCTGCAGTCCTTTGATTCGGGTCTGTACACCCTTCCCCCGGTGCTTTACGTTGCCGGAAACGAGACTATCGCATCTAACCGCCCGGTGCTGAAAGTGCTCCCCGTGGCTGTCGATACGATGATTACAGTCCATGACTATGAAGGCGTAAGCGCTGTAGACCGCAGCATATTTGACTATATGCCTGACTGGATGACGGATTACGGTATATGGATACTGCTGGTAATAGTTCTTGTCGGTGGAGGTATATTCGTGTACTTCAAGTGGCTGCGAAAGGGTAAGCTCCCGCTGGTTCCGACCAAGAAGCCTATACCGCCCTACGAACTTGCGGTACAGGAGCTTATGAAGCTTAAGGAACAGAAACTCTGTGAACAGGGGCTCGAGAAGGAATACTACACACGCCTCACGGATATCCTTCGCTCATATCTTGAGAATCGCTTCGGTATCAATGCTATGGAGATGACTTCGACACAGATTCTGAGAGCTCTTAGCGAAAACGACCAGACACGCCTGCCGCGTAAGTATATGACCGAGGTGCTCAAGGTAGCCGACTTCGTGAAGTTTGCTAAGGTTCGCCCCCTGCCTGACGACAATATTCAGGCATACAAGTCGGCCATGCAGTTTGTAGAAGACACCAAGCCTGCGCCCGAGGCGGCTGCTGACAGCGAACCTGAGAGTAAATCTGACCTCAAGCCTGACACTGCCAATCAGGTGGCATCGGCTCAATCCTCAGAAAATGATAACCACTCATCCTCTACTCCTCAACGTTAATAAATAGTCTGACCTATGTTATTGGCTCATCCTGAATATCTTTGGCTTCTCCTGGTGCTTATACCGCTGATAGCCTACTATATATGGAAACAGAGGAATGCCCATGCGGCATTACATGTGTCCACGGTCGCCCCTTATGCCTCGCTGCCGCGTTCGTATAAGGAGTATCTGCTTCACTTCCAGTTCATACTGAGACTGGCGACCATAGCTTGCCTCATCGTAGTGCTTGCCCGTCCTCAGACCCGCGACCGATGGAGCACCTCCTCAACTGAAGGTACGGATATCATACTTGCCCTTGACATATCGTCGAGTATGCTGGCCCGCGACTTCAAGCCCGACCGCTTTGAAGCGGCCAAAAGCGTGGCTGCGAAGTTTGTCGCCGGACGCGAATCGGATAATATAGGTGTGGTTATCTTTGCCGGCGAAAGTTTCACGGCGGTGCCTATGACCACCGACCGCTCACTGCTGACCAACTACATTAACGACATACGCATAGGTATGCTTCAGGACAATACCGCCATAGGTGACGGCCTCGCAACCTCCATCAACCGTATCAAGGACGGTAAAGCAAAGTCCAAGAGCGTGATACTCCTTACTGACGGCTCGAACAATGCCGGAAACGTTGCTCCTCTGACAGCTGCCGAAATTGCCAAGAAATACGGCATCAAGGTTTACACCGTCGGTGTAGGACGCAACGGTATGGCTCCCTACCCTGTAGAGAATGCTTTCGGTCGTATAGAGTATGTGGACATGCCTGTGGTCATTGATGAAGCTACGCTTAAGGAAATAGCCTCAACAACCGGTGGTAAGTATTTCCGCGCGACTGATAATGACATGCTTTCGCGTATATTTGACGAAATTGACTCTTTGGAAAAGACACAGATAGACGTTCGCAACTTCTCTCACACAGAGGATGACTACGCACCTTGGGCCTTTGCCGCCCTGGCGCTTCTGGCCCTCCAGATGATATTGCGCTACACCGTGCTACGTACAATCCCCTGATTTTCCACAACGAATATAGATGAATTGACCTTCTCTCCAGTTATACGTAATTGATATGATAAGTTTCGCATATCCCAAACTACTATATCTGCTTCTGCTTTTGCCGCTGATGGTCGGATTTTTCCTGCTGGCCCGCTATGCGCGCCGGCGTAATCTCGAGCGCTTCGGCAAACTGTCAGTGCTTCTACCCCTGATGCCCGAGGCCTCGCCATATAAGCCCTGGATAAAACTCACGTTGCGTCTGTTGGCCATGGCTCTTATCATTGTGGCTATTGCACGTCCGCGCTCGGCTACCGTCATCGGCAATTCTACGGAAGAAACTACCGCGCGAGGCATTGAAGTCATGATATGTCTTGACGTCTCCAACTCAATGCTTGCTTCATCTACCGATGACCCCTCGGGTGTGTCACGCCTGCAGAGAGCCAAGTTCATACTTGAAAAACTCATCGACCGAATGAGCGAGGACAAGGTCGGACTCATCGTCTTTGCCGGAGATGCCTACACGCAGTTGCCCATCACCTCTGACTATATCTCGGCCAAGATGTTCCTCAACAGTATCAATACTGACGCCGTACCCACTCAGGGTACAGCCATCGGAGCTGCCATTGACATGGCTATGAATGCCTTTACCCCTACCGACGAGTTTCAGAAGGCGATAATACTCATCACCGATGCCGAAAACTTTGAGGATGATGCTGTGGAAGCCGCCAAGAGGGCCGCTGACTCAGGCATACAGGTAGATGTAATAGGTGTCGGCACCTCGAAAGGTGCACCTATTCCAGTAAAGGGTTCACGCACCGAGTATCTACGCGACTATAACGGCGAGCAGGTTGTAACCGCCCTTAATGTAGGTATGGCCGAGGAGATTGCAAAGGCAGGTAAGGGTATCTATCTTTCGGGCAACAGTTCGAAGGTAGTAGGCGACCTTGATGATGAACTCAATAAATTTGCCACCACGGAGTATCAGCGCACCTCAGTGCCTACGGCGGCCGAACAGTTCCCGCTGGCCATCTGGTTTGCCCTGCTGATACTTGTCATCGATGTATTTGTTCTTGACAGAAAGATATCGTGGCTTAGTAAAATCAACTTCTTCAGTAAATCATGAGCAGCACAATGAGACATATCTTCACTATCGCCCTGCTTACCGCAGCCGGAGCGATTGCAGGTAGTGGCATGACTGCTGCCGCTGCCACCACCTCTACGAAACATGAGAGGAACTATATAGCCGAAGGAAACAAGCTGTACCATGCCAACCGTTTCGCGGAGGCGGAAGTGCAGTATCGTAAGGCTCTCGAAGAGAACCCCAATTCCGAAAAGGCCCAATATAATCTTGCCGCCTCACTTATCAGGCAGTCAGGCTCCGCCGACCCTAATTCAGGCAATAATCCTATGAACGAGGCTATGCGTCTGCTCCGCGACATAGCTCAGCAGGCTACCGACGTGGAACTGGCTGAAAAGGCTTTTTACAACCTCGGCAATATGGCCTTCAATCAGGAGCAGTATCAGCAGAGCATAGATATGTACAAGAATGCCCTGCGAAAGAATCCCGATAACGACAAGACCCGCGAGAATCTGCGTCTTGCCCAGATAAAGCTCAAGGAGCAGCAGGACAATCAAGACAATCAGGATCAGCAGAACCAGCAGGATCAGAATAAGCAGGACCAAAACAAGGATCAGCAGAATCAAAATCAAGACAATAAACAGAATCAGGATAACAAGGACAAACAGGACGATAAACAGGACCAGCAGCCTCAGGGCGGTGACAAGCAGGACAAACCTCAGGACCAAAAGCCGCAGGAACAGCAGGGAGGCATCAGCGATGCCAATGCCGAGAAGATACTGAAGGCTATGGAGAATGAAGAGTCTGCCACACGCAAGAGGGTGGAAGCCGAGCGTCGCAAAGGCGAGCAGTCAAACCGACGTCAGATTCTCAAACCCTGGTAATACAGCTCTTTCTACCTGAACATTCCACAGCTCTCCTCAAATCTTGAAAAGTTAAAGCAGATGAAACGTCTTATATCACTAATAGGTCTGATAGTGGCTCTCACCGCAGGTGTGTATGCCCAGGCAACCTTTACCCTCCAGGCGCCGTCGCGTGTCACCGAGGGTAGCAAATTTGCTGTAACCTATCGGCTCAAGAATGGCGAGGGCTCTTCACTTAAAGTGCCTGAGATAAACGGATGCCGCCGCCTCTACGGCCCCTCCACTTCGACAAGCCAAAGTTATCAGGTAATCAACGGACAGATGAGCTCATCCTCATCTATTGAGTACACATATTATTATCTTGCCGAGAAGGCCGGCACATACACTATTGCCGAGGCTTCCATCGTGGTTGACGGCAAGCGCCTTACCACACCCGAACAGAAGCTCGTCATCGCTGCCGGAAACGCTTCCTCTCCCTCATCTCAGGGAGGTCAGGCACAGCCTCAGGTAGATATGTATAATCCTGATACACAGACCGCCGACAGAAAAGTAGGTGCAAACGACGTGTTCATCCGTATCATTCTTTCCAAATCCTCTATCTACGAGCAGGAAGCGGTGGAATGTACTATCAAACTCTACACAAAGTACAATATCTCCTCATTCATGGTGTCACGTCAGCCCAGTTTCGACGGATTCCTTATCGAAGAGGTGCCTCTGAGACCCACACTTAACCAGGAGGAGACCTACAATGGTCAGCACTACATGACGGCACTGCTCAAAAAGTGTATCATATACCCTCAGAAATCGGGCCAGCTGACTATCAACTCCGGTACTTATGAAATAACGGTGGTGCAGTATGATAACGTGAACATGGGACTCTTCTCCGTGCGCAGTCCTCATGAACGCAAGATTCAGGTTAACTCCAATACCGCCTCCGTACATGTTAATCCTCTGCCCTCACCCACACCCGACGGCTTTACTGGTGCTGTAGGACAGTTTAAAATAGACAGCCGCCTTGTAGGTAATAACTTCCGCACCAACGACCCGGCCACACTAATCTACACCATCTCGGGCACAGGCAACATCAAATATGTCAAGGAACCTGTAATTGACTTCCCCTCGGAATTCGAGCAGTATACCCCCAAGAGCGACATTGATGCCCACGTAGCCGGTAGCAATGTCACAGGCACCATGACTGTCGAATACACCTTCGTGCCTCAAAGCGTAGGTGACTTCACCATCGGTAGCGACAGTTTCGTATATTTCGACCCGGCGCGCAAAGAGTATGTGACTCTTACGACCCCCTCGTACAATCTCAAAGTTGCAAAAGGCGTGACCTCCTCATCTGATGTCACCAAAAAGGATATTGAACTTAAGAACACGGACATCCTCCACATAAAGATGGGTGAGAAGAACCTTTCATTCAACCACACCCAAGTCGTGACCACATGGTGGTACTGGATGATATATGTGGTAATGTTAGGTGGCTTAATCGGCACGGTTGCCCTCTACGGCAGAAATGTACGCCTCCACGCTGACGTGACCGGCATGCGTCTCGCCAAGGCCAACAAAGTGGCCCGTAAGAGATTGCGCGTGGCCGAGCAGTTCATGAAGGAAGGGAAGAGTGAGCAATTCTACGACGAAATGGCAAAAGCCCTCTGGGGGTATCTGAGTGACAAATTGTCAATGCCCCTGTCGCAGCTCACCCGCGATAACGTAGCGGAACGTATTACAGCCTATGGCGCTCCCGAGTCACTCGCCGGACAATTCATTCAAGTGATTGATGACTGCGAGATGGCCCGCTATACCCCCACTCAGTCACAAGGCCAGATGGACGAGGTCTATCATAAAGCTACTGAGACTATCAACAGTTTAGAATCCGTTAACCGAAACAGAAAATGAGAACTGTCAACATATTGATTGTATTCTTCACCATGAGCTTCCTCACGGCCTGGGGCGGCGGTCTTGACCAGAGAGCTGACTCAGCCTACATGGCCGACCAGTTTGCCGATGCGGCCGCACTTTATGAACAGGCCGCTCGCGAGGATGGAGTATCATCAGAGCTTTACTACAACCTCGGCAACAGCTACTACCGTATGGGCGTACCGGCGAGGCTATTGTAGCATACGAACGTGCATTGCGCCTTGACCCGACTAATCAGGATGCAAAAACCAACCTGGAGTTCCTCAACTCACGCATAATAGACCGTCCCGGTGATCGTGGAACATTCATTTCCAATACCCTTGACGATTTTGCCCTGCGTACATCCTCTAACAACTGGGCATGGATTGCCCTTGGGCTGTTTGCCATCGTAATCGGCTGTGCTGCCTGCTATCTTTTCTCCTCCATAACTGTAGTGCGCAAAACAGGCTTTTTCGGAGGCATCGTAATGGTGCTTGCGTGCGGTGTCGCTGCCGTGTTTTCATTCCGTGCGGCGGCAATATCGTCATCGCACACCTCTGCAGTCATTGTAGTGCCGTCAACCATACTAAGTACATCACCCCGTACACCAAAAGACCGCAATGAAGAGGCTATGCTTCTTCACGAGGGCACCAAAGTTGATATTATTGACTCGGTTTCTACCCGTATTGACTCCACGGAGGTCAAATGGTATGATGTTCAGGTAGATAATAATCATCGTGCGTGGATAGAAGGAAAGGCCATTCAACGCATCTGATATTTTTTTCGGTTCATTTCTCACATTTGAGCACAAAAATTTGCACAAGCCGAAAATATGTCATACATTTAAGTCCTCAAAAATAAAACTACCGATTTACTAACCCATAGAAAACTAAAGTATCATGGCTAAAACAATCACATTCAACGAACTCCGCCGACTGAAAGACAGTCTGCCCGATGGCGCAACACATCAGATCGCTGATAAACTCAATATAACCGTTCAGACCGTACGAAACTATTTTGGAGGCTCAAACTACGAATTCGGAAAGAATTGCGGTGTGCACATCGAACCGGGTCCCGACGGCGGTATCGTAGTGCTTGATGACACCACTATCTATGATATGGCCATCAAGATACTTGAAGACTTAGAAAAATAATAAGGCTCATTTCAAGCCATATGTAATTCGCATCTTATTCATTCTTCTCTCTCCTATCTCATATACCTCTCCCCTCACATCACAATTCATCACTCCCCTCAGGCATCATTACCCTTATCCGCAGATGCTTACATTATGGACGACCGTCTCATAACCATTGCCATACACACATATGATCATGCTCACGCCCTGAAATCTCAGCTTGAGAGCGAAGGCATAGATGTTACGCTACAGAATGTAAACCTCTCACATCCTGTGGTGGCTGCCGGTATAAGGGTGCGTATTCATGAATCTGATTTACCGCTGGCCCTGCGTATTGTAGAGAATCCCGATATTTTCAAGCCACACACCGGCAACTCACATGCTGAGTCTCAGGAGATTCTCGTGCCGGTTGACTTCTCGGAACATTCGCTGAACGCATGCCGCATAGCCTTCCACCTTGCGAAGCTTCACAAATGGCACATTAAACTGCTTCACTCATACATAAGCAATTATGTGACGACTAATCTGCAACTGTCGGATGCAATATCGTTTGATATCACTGAGAAGAACGACAACGACATGGTGCGCTACGAAGCTCACAGGCTGATGGGGCAGTTTGTAGAAAAACTCCGCGCAGAGATGCGTGCAGGCGAACTACCTCCGGTAAAATTCTCTACCGAAGTCAACGAGGGACTTGCCGAGGAGGAAATTGTAAATTACTCCAAGACAAACAATCCGGCACTGATAGTGATGGGGACACGTGGCGCCGGGAAAAAAGAGCGCGAACTTATCGGAAGTGTTACCGCCGAAGTACTGGACTCATGCCGCTATCCGGTGTTTACGGTACCCGAATCATGTCAGATAAAGTCACCTGAGGAAATACATGAGGTAGTATATTTCTGCAACCTTGACCAGGAGGATATGCTGGGCATCGATGCCCTCCACCGCTATCTTCCCGAGAATAATCTCAAGGTGACGCTGGCCCTTATTCCATCGAAGAAGCAACCATCTGACCGTGAGACAGCGCTCGCAAAGCTATTATCATTCTGTCGCGAGCATTACCCACACTTCGAGTATACCTCAGTGACACTAACCACCGATTCGCTTATCGAAGATTACCGTCAGCTGGATAGCAGACTTCACCTTGACCTGATATGTGTTCCCAATAAGAAGAAGAATATCTTTGCACGCTTCTTCAATCCCGGAATTGCTCACAAACTTCTTTTCCGCTCGGACATTCCGATGATGGTAATACCGGTATAAAACAATATTCTAATATTAACCAATACACTACGAGAGAATGTCATCTGACATTCTCTCGTAGTGTATTATAGTTCTATCGAATCAGCAGCCACACTCGCGTTGAATATTGGCGCCAAGAGCATTCAGGCGTTTGTCAATATCCTCATAGCCACGGTCTATCTGGTCTATGTTGTCAATTTCGCTCACGCCCTTAGCTGACATTGCGGCAATAAGCATGGCAATACCCGCACGAATATCCGGCGACAGCATCTTATTCGCTCTTAGGGGGAACTTATGGTCAAGACCTATGACGACAGCTCTATGAGGGTCGCAAAGCATTATCTGTGCACCCATATCTATCAGGCGGTCAACGAAGAAGAGTCGGCTTTCAAACATCTTCTGATGAATCAGCACACTCCCCTTGCACTGTGTGGCTACAACGAGCATCACACTCAAAAGGTCAGGAGTCAGACCGGGCCACGGAGCGTCCGCAATGGTAGGAATTGACCCGTCAAGAGCGGTCTCGATTTCGTACACATCCTGTGAAGGCACATGGATGTCATCACCGATTATCTCAAGATTGATACCCAATTTACGGAAGGCGGCCGGGATGATACCCAAATCCTTTACGCTCACATTCTTTATAGTAATGTCACTCTGGGTCAAGGCAGCCATGCCGATAAAGCTACCGACCTCAATCATGTCTGGCAAGATGGTATGCTCGGCACCTCCGAGATTCTCGGTACCGTGAATAGTAAGGAGATTGGAACCGAGACCTTCAATCTTCACTCCCATCTTACTGAGAAGGCGGCAAAGCTGCTGCACATAAGGCTCACATGCGGCATTGTAGATTGTGGTGACACCCTCGGCAAGCGAGGCGGCCATAACAAGATTGGCCGTACCGGTCACGGATGCCTCATCAAGAAGCATATAGGTGCCCGTCAGTTTTTTTCCCTCGGGCAAATGAAGATGATAGGCATGATGCTCAACATCATACGGATAAAGAGCACCCATATTAGCCAGACCTATGATGTGTGTATCAACCTTGCGTCGTCCTATTTTGTCACCACCAGGTTTGGGGAAATATGCGTGACCAAAGCGGGCAAGAAGAGGACCGACAACCAGCACAGAGCCTCTGAGGGCCTTACAGCGATTGACGAAATCTACCGATGAGATATACTCCGTATCAATCTCATCGGCCTGAAAGCGATAGACACCTTTGTCAAGACGTTCAACCTTAACTCCCATAGCCTCAAGGAGACTGATGAGATTACGCACATCAAGGATGTCAGGGATATTTCTTATTATGACCGGGCGAGATGTCAAAAGTACTGCGCTTATCACCTGCAAGGCCTCATTCTTAGCACCCTGAGGTTCAATACTACCGCTAAGTTTACGACCGCCCTCTATAATAAATTTGCTCATATACTAATTGTCTGAATAACTAAATTGGTTTAGGTAATAGATTTAAGTATCATACTTTCTCGACTTCGGGAGAAAGCGTTATATGGAATCTACTCTGTACAGAGTTGACGATTTCTCTTTCAAGAGCTATAATCTCTTCAGCAGTAGCGTGTCCCGTATGGTTAACAATGATCAGAGGTTGCTTATGCCATACGGCGGCATTTCCTCTCACCTTTCCCTTCCATCCGCAACGGTCAATAAGCCATGCGGCAGGAATCTTGATACCATCAGCTACTTTATAGTGAGGTATCTCCACATCAGGACCTATCTCGTTTTTAATCTGATTGAAAAATTCCTCCGAAACGACCGGATTTTTAAAATAACTTCCGGCACTACCGGTCTCCCCGACTTCGGGCAACTTCTCCCGCCGGGTATCTATCACGGCCTGACGTACCTCCATAGGAGAAGGCTGTCGGTCACCGATCATGCCGGCAAGAGAGCCATAGCCAAGTTTAGGCATGGCAACAGTAGAGAGCCTGAATGTGACGTATGTAATTATATAACGGCCTCGATTCTCCGGAGCTTTGAACATTGAGTAACGATAAGCGTAACCGCAATGTGAAGCATCAAAACTCAAGAACTCATTATTAACGACATCGTAGACCTCGACAGTGTGCAGGCAATCCTTTATCTCCACCCCGTAGGCCCCGACATTCTGTACGGCTCCGGCTCCGGCCTCACCCGGTATGCCCGAAAGATTCTCCAGACCCCAGATACCGCGCTCACAGAGTTGACGAATCACCTCATCAAGCACCTCGCCCGACCCGACTCTAACAAGAACCGAACTATCCGCCGGATTCTCCTCGGATATCTCAACTCCCTTGATAGCGCTATGGAGTAAAGTCCCGTCAAAGTCACCGGTAAAAAGCAGATTACTTCCTGCACCTATCATCTTCCACCGTTCCCCCTCATGCATAGATGAAAAAATCACGGGAAGATCCTGCGGACTGTCAAAGTCAATCCATTTCCGGCACTTCTGACTTATGCCGAAGGTATTTTTGGGCTGTATGTCAAGCGACTCGAAAGAGTGTATCATCTGCAAGCTCTGTTAGAATAATACAAATATAGGTTAAAAAAAGGTACCTTGCAACCCCAAACTATTTTTAGTAACTTTGCGTCATACGACAACCTGTTTTTTTCATCAGTTTACACTCCGCCCATGAAATTCCGTTCTCTCCTGAGTCACCTGGCCGCCATCATACTCGTATCCCTTATTACAGGATGCGGTGATACCATAGATTCTGATACTCTCTCACGCCTCAAAACACCATCCGGCGCTCTTAACAGCTCATCCGACTACATCGCTATATTGGGTGACCTCCAGACTCACTCCGCTTTCAGATACAGCACATATTTAGCGATTCAGGTCAACTGGCTGAAATGGCAGCACGGACATACCGGAAATATCAAGGCGCTGTTGCAGACCGGAGACCTCAGCGAGCAGAATCTTTACAGCGAATGGGACTTCTGTCGCAACCACTTCTCAGTCCTCAAAGGTGAAATCCCCGTAATATGCTGCACCGGCAATCATGACTATAATTGGGGTAACAATCAGGTTATCTACTCCCGTAACTCCACGCAATTCAATGACTTCATGGCAGAATCGCTTCCTGAGTCGATAATTGTTGACCGTTATGAACAAGGACGTGTGGATAACCTCGTGGTCAAACTTGATATCCATAACAAGCCCCTTTACATTATGGCTCTTGAGTTTGCTCCCAGACCAGAGATAAAGGAGTGGGCCGACTCAATCATAACTGCTACACCGGAGAGAAAGTATATACTTATGACCCATGAGTTCATCTGGCATTGGCAGCGTGTAAGTGACGGAGACAGCTACGCACTCAGACAGTTTCCCGACCGGAGCGGCAGTACTCCCGAAGAGCTATGGCGGACATTAGTCTATCCCCACGACAACGTCCTCGCAGTATTATGCGGACACAACGGGTACGCTGAAGAAATCTTCTCCACCAATCAAGCCGGAAGAGAGGTTCCTCAGATAATGTTCAATCTTCAGTATCAGCAGTATGATAATATCGCCCACATTATGCTGTGGGAGTTCGTAAACGGGAGCGACAAAGTGAACGTAAGAGTCTACAATCCTATTACCGAGGAATTTGACTCCCGTGATGGTACGTCATTCACCATGTCACTGCCCCTATAATTTGGGGGATGATTCAAGGGCTATTTGAACCACTTCATCTATGCGGTTCACATAGTGGAATGTCAATCCCTCAAGATAGCGTGGAACAATATCCTCTATATCCTTACGGTTTGCCTTGCACAACACTATATCGGTGATCCCCGCACGTTTAGCCGCAAGAATCTTCTCCTTTATACCACCGACAGGAAGAACCTTACCACGCAGGGTTATCTCACCCGTCATAGCATACCCTGCTTTTACTTTACGGTCGGTATAGGCTGAAACTATAGAAGTAACCATAGTGATGCCTGCCGAGGGACCATCCTTAGGGATAGCACCTTCCGGCACATGAATATGAAGCGAGCGGTTTTCAAAATCCTCTTCGGGTATACCGAACTCACCGGCATGCGCTCTTACATACTGATGGGCTATAATCGCCGATTCCTTCATTACATCACCAAGATTTCCAGTCAGAGTAGGCTTGCCACCCTTACCCACCGATAGTGAAGATTCCACATAGAGAATCTCCCCACCCACTGAAGTCCATGCCAAGCCGGTTACGACTCCGGGGAATTCATTCCCCTCATAGCGGTCGCGGGTGAAGGTAGGAACGCCGAGGTACTCGCGTATCACCTCAGGAGTAATCTCTGACGGATAGTCCTGACCGGACACCTTACGACGTACGATTTTGCGTACCACGGACGCAAGCATCTTCTCAAGCTGACGCACACCGCTCTCCGAGGTGTAACCTTCGATAAGCGCACAGAATCCCTCGGGTGTGAAGCTTATCGCATCGCGCTCAAAGCCGTTCTGCTCCAAAAGGCGAGGCAGAAGATGTCGACGTGCAATCTCAATTTTCTCCTCCATGAGATAGCCCGAGAGATCTATGACCTCCATACGGTCAATTAACGGCTGTGAAATGCCTGACAATGTATTTGCCGTAGCGATAAACATTACCTTCGACAGGTCAAAGTCCACATCCACATAATTATCGTGAAAACGGTAATTCTGCTCAGGGTCAAGGACTTCGAGAAGAGCGGCCGAGGGGTCACCACGAAAATCAGTACCCATTTTATCTATCTCATCAAGCAGAATGACCGGATTGGAGCTGCCTGCTCTACGTAGCGCATCAATAATGCGGCCGGGCATAGCACCGATATAAGTGCGTCGGTGACCTCTTATCTCCGACTCATCGTGCATACCACCCAGCGATACGCGCTGATACTTTCGTCCGAGAGCCTTAGCCACGGATTTGCCAAGTGATGTCTTACCGACGCCCGGGGCACCCACAAGACAGATGATGGGAGATCGGCCATCGGGGGTATTCATAAGCACAGCAAGTTGCTCAATTATGCGGGTCTTCACTTTCTCCAAACCGAAGTGATCCTCCTCAAGTACCTCCTCGGCACGCCGTAAGGAAGACTCGTTGGGAGTGTACTTATTCCATGGAAGATCAAGGAGTGTATCAAGATAGGAATACTGCACAGCGTAATCAGGACTCTGGGGACTATAACGCGAGAGTTTTTCCACCTCCCTGTCAAATGTCTTGCGCACGCTCTTAGGCAGCCCTACGCTGTCAGCCCGCTTCTTAAGCTGATCAGCTTCATTGTCATCACCGTAGAGTTCCTGACGTATGACCTCCATCTGCTGATGAAGGAAAGCGCTCCGCTGTTGCTCGCTGATATTGCGACGTGTCTGCTCCTTAATCTCCGACGAGAGGCGCACTACCTGCTCCGTCTTCGACAGGTCAGCAAGCAGTAGATAGGCTCTCTCCTTTATCTTGCCCTTCTCAAGCATCTGAATCTTTGAGGCAGGAGCTATAGGAGAATGGGATGCTACAAGATTAACCAACAGAACCGGCGAGGGTACCTGCTCAACGTCAAACCCTATGTCACCGACCTCCGATTCCTTAAGGAGCTTGGTCATGGTATCCTTTATCAGAGCTATCAGAGCCATGAATTCCTGATCGCTCTTACGGGGCGAAACATCCTTAAGAAGCTGCACCCGGGCACACATAGGCCATTCAGACTGTTGCTCAGTCACGTCTTCAAGGATTTTAAACCTTGACCTGGCGTGGATTATGGCGGTTTTATTACCATCCGGCAAATCAAACACTTTCATAATGTCGCCAATCACTCCATGAGTATAGAGGTCCTTTACGACAGGATTATCCTTTGAGGGGTCAAGCTGACAGACTATACCTATAGGTGTCCCTTCCTTTTCGGCCATACGTGCCGTAACAATCGAGGACTCACGCCCCAATGATATAGGGAAAGTCACTCCGGGAAACAAAACCAGGTCTCGCGTAGCGAGTATAGGCAAACAATTAACATCAGGCTCGGCGGCTACATTGTCAATATTTATATCAATCTGTCCAATCTGAACTACCTTGGCGTTATCTTGACTCATTATGATGATTATTCGATTCTGTTCGGAAATAGCGGTGCAAAAACGATGCCAAAATTACCCAAAATCGCTCTAACCACAAAATCCAATCTTTAGCCATTGCTCCGGCCTGTGACTGTAACTCAGTCTCTCTACCTTTTCTCCAGAGTTTTTTATGTTTTTTCTCAACAATTCTTTAAGATGAGTGTATATATAATGTGGGGACACCCATAATTTCCCCGAAAGATATTTTTTTGTTAATTTTGCAGATATTTTAACTTAATACCTCTAAATTTTATCTCAACATGAAGTCAATCAAGATCTTCGGAGTAGCGGCTCTGTCGCTTTGCCTCCTTTTAGGAACAGGCTGTAGCAGTATGACCAACACCGGCAAAGGAGCCCTCATCGGTGGTGGCGGCGGTGCAGGCGCAGGTGCCCTCATCGGTGGTCTCATCGGTGGTGGTAAAGGCGCAGCTATCGGT
>CAZNBC010000005.1:0-16492 GCA_964571125.1 uncultured Bacteroides sp. | reverse complement strand
ATATACGCCATTATATTCTGCCGCACACGCCGTGACACTCAGGAGATTGCCGACAAACTGATTCAGGACGGCTACAATGCCGACGCCCTCCACGGCGACCTCTCGCAGCAGCAGCGTGACATCGTGATGAAGAAATTCCGCGACAAGGTGATAACCATGCTCGTGGCTACCGACGTGGCGGCACGAGGCCTGGACGTGGACGACCTTACCCATGTAATCAACTACGGGCTGCCCGATGACACGGCAGTATACACCCACCGCTCGGGCCGTACGGGCCGTGCCGGCAAGACCGGTGTGTCTGCCGCCATCATCCACTCACGCGAGCGCAACAAGCTGCGCGAAATCGAGCGTGCCATCGGCAAGACCTTTGAGCGTAAGGAAGTGCCGACCCCGCAGCACATCATCGAAAAGCAGCTTTACCACCTCGCCGACAAGCTCGAGCGTGTAGAGGTTGACGAAACCGAAATAGCAAAATATCTCCCCGGAGTAAGTCGTAAACTCAGCTGGCTCTCGGGTGAAGACCTGCTTAAGCGCGTGGTATCGCTGGAGTTCAAGCGCCTTCTCGAGTACTACAAGGACGCACCTACCATTGACTTCATAGACGAAAAGCCCCGTAAGGAGCGCAAGGAACGTAAGGAGCATGACGACCGTCCGCGTACCGACGCCGAGAAAGACCGCCGCACGGCCGCGCGAGGCATGTCACGATTGTATATCAACGCCGGTAAAAGCGACGGATTCTTCGCCGGCAACCTCATTGACCTGCTCAACAATATGGTTACAGGACCGCGCGTAGATGTGGGCCGCATAGACCTCATGCCCGGCTACTCACTCTTTGACGTGTCCAAAAAGGATGCCCGCAGGGTTATCGAAGGTATCACCGGAAGCGAATTTGCAGGCAAGCGCCTCTACAGCGAGGTTGCCGACCCTGACAAGAACTATGCCCGTGCCTCGGCCCGCAAGAACAAATATGCCGAAAACGAGGAGACTATGGCCGACTACTTCAAGGCCAAACACTCCAAGAAAACCGGCAAAGCAAAAACCCACCGTAAAAGATAATACGCTCCGGCATAAACACTAAGACGGGGACGGATTGATGCCTTGACAAATGCGCGTCAGTCCGTCCCCGTAATTTTATCAGACGGATTAAATTTGCTACTTTTGCATTTGACAATTTACGCTAAAGTATGTCTAACGTAAGTAAGCCTCATAGAATGTTTCGACAGACTTACGCTATCATGAACCTCTAAGTTACGATTATGAGAATACTCAGCTCCATCATAGCCCTGCTCTTAATGTCGCAGGCCATGGCCTTTGACGCATCCGAGGCATTTATCAGCGCTCCCGCCAACGTGTTCCCCCTGCTGGACCACAATACCCGCCTCGATATGGTAGACTATTTCAACAGCGGCTCGACAACCGCCTCCACCAACTCCCTGTCGGGCAAGAGCCGCATCACGGCCCTCAGCCCTGAAAAGGTTGACATCGACATGTCTGACGCTTCGGACTACTCGGTGTTCACGCTCCCCGACGGTAAAGGCAGCTCCTCTATCGGTCTTATCTCCACGGTGGCAACACCTGTGGCTGACAGCAACCTGAAGGTATTCACTTCCGACTGGTCAAGCGATGTCACATCCAAGTCATTCACACCTCCCGTGCTCAGTGACTGGCTGACTCCCGAAGGCAAGAAAAACATTGACGAAGTAGAGAGCATCGTGCCTTTCATGGCCACATCATACAGCTTCGACCCTGCTTCAGGCACTCTCACTGTCACCAACAATACCGAGTCGTTCCTCACCTCTGATGTCTATGACACCGTGCGTGACTATCTTCTCAATACCCTCACCTACAAGTGGGACGGTAAAAGATTCACTCTCCGCAAATGAACCTCTCAGCCTATGCCGATGACGACTCCATGAGGCGTCCCGTGGGCCTGACAGCCCTGACAGCCGCCATAACGCGCCGTCTCTCCGTGCCCGAGCTGCAGAATGTGTGGATTACGGCAGAGCTGAGCGACGTGAACGTGCGCGGAGGCCACTGCTACATGGAGCTGCTTGAAAAGAATCCTTCGAGCGGTCAGCCTGTAGCCAGAGCCCGTGCGGTCATCTGGGCCAATTACTTCACGCGCCTCAACGCTGAGTTCCGTGCCGCCACGGGACAGTCATTCACAAGCGGCATGAAGGTGATGCTGCTCGGCTCCGTAAGTTTTCATTCACTCTACGGCCTCTCGATAGTAGTCACTGCCGTGAATCCGGCCTATACCATGGGTGACCTCGAACAGCGCCGCCGCGAGATACTCACCCGACTCAAGCAGGAGGGGGTACTTGACCTCAACCGCTCGCTCACATGGCCCGCAGTACCGCTGCGCATAGCTGTTGTATCGGCCCCTACGGCCGCCGGCTTCGGCGACTTCGCCAATCAGCTCCTCACCCACCCCTCGCATCTGCGCTTCACCTGCCGACTGTTTCCTGCCGTGATGCAGGGCGAACAAGCCCCCGGAAGCATCATGGCCGCCCTTGACAAAATTGCCCGCGAATATGACCGTTGGGACTGCGCCGTAATCATCCGCGGTGGCGGTGCATCAAGCGACCTCGCTGCGTTTGACAACTACGACCTCGCCTCACACATTGCCCAGTTCCCGCTACCCGTCATCGTAGGTATTGGACACGAACGAGACATCACGGTACTTGACTATGTGGCCAACATGCGCGTCAAGACCCCTACCGCGGCTGCCGAATGGCTCATAGCGCGTGGCACCGAAGCCCTCGGACGCCTGCAGCACATAGCTTCGTCCATGCTTCAGACCCTCACCGACCGCATAGCCGGATGCCGCAGCCAGTTAGCGCACTACAGCGCCATGCTTCCCATGGCCCCGACCAACGCCATAGCCCGTGCAGACTCCCGCCTGCGTCAGAATACGATGACACTCGCCGGCATCGGAGGCCGACGGATAGCCCCCGAATTCACCCGCCTGACCCACAAGGCCGAGGCTATCAGAGTGGCCGCTCACAACATCATATCACGTCAGAAAGACCTGCTCAATAACCGCGAGGGGCTTATTGACGCTTTCTCACCCATGGCCACCCTACGCAGAGGTTACTCCATAACATCTGTCAACGGCCATGCCCTCACCTCAATCAACAATCTCACCCCCGGCGCTACGATAACCACAACGCTTGCCGACGGCTCCATCACCTCATCCATAACAAATATCCATGTCACAGAATCATAAGGACTTTACCCCCGTGAGCGAACTCACTTACAATCAAGCTGTAAGCGAGCTTGACGCCATACTGCGCATGATGCAGAGCGACCAGTGCGACATAGACCGCCTGACGGCCTACACCCGCCGTGCCTCCGAACTGCTTCGCGAATGTCGCAGCCGCCTGACAGCCACCGACGAAGAACTGCGCGGTATCCTCGCCGAACTCACCGACAACGCCTGAACCGTTCCGTAGGATGTGCCATCGGCTCATATATCAGCCGCTTCTCAGCGTAGCACTGTTGTGGACTCTCCTGTCCTGCTCCCACACGACGCCCACACCCGCGGTGGACTATCCCGTGACCGGAGTGGACATCTCGGCCCACAACGGCGACATCGACTTCGAGACCCTGAGCCGACAAGGCGTAGAGTTCGTGCTGGTAAAAGCTACCGAAGGCGTGAGCCACAAGGACACCCACTTCCACAGTAACTACCTGAAAGCCAAACGCGCGGGACTGAAAGTCGGAGCATACCACTTCTTCCGCTTTGACTGCACGGGCTATATGCAGGCGCTGAACCTCATACACTCCATACGCGGCAAGCATCTCGACCTACCCGTGGTAATCGATGTTGAAGAATGGACCAATTCCGTCACGCAACCCACGGGAGGAGTCATTGACGGTCTGCGGCGTATGATAGCCGTCCTCGAAGAACACGGCTACCGCGTGATGCTATACAGCAACAAGAACGGCTACGAGCGTTTCATACGCGGACGTCTTGAGAGCTATCCCGTGTGGCTATGTTCGTTCTCACCGCCCGATGACACCCACCGGTGGGTCATCTGGCAATACTCCCATCAGGGACGGCTCGAAGGTGTACCGGGAGCCATCGACCTCAACGCTTTCCACGGCACACGCGACGAATGGCAACAATGGGCCTCCGGAGCGCGCCATACACACAATAAATAGCACTTGAAATACGTTGTAAAACAACCAACCATTATATCTCCACGCAATATGACTCTCTTCCAACGAGTGACTATATATCTCCTCAGACTGTGTACCCTCATCGCCCTTATGATAGCGGGCACACATACCCTGTACGCATTCTCCACTGACACCTATGCTCCCAAATCGGTGCTTGCCGAGGGACGTTGGGTGAAAATCAGTGTTGACGCTACGGGGCTTTACTGTATCAGCGATGCCGAACTGAAAAAGAGAGGCTTTGCCGACCCGTCGAAAGTAAAAGTATACGGCTACGGAGGTCAGCGCATCAGCGATATCCTTACCCAAGACACATATATCGACGACTTACCTCAGGTACAGAGCGTACACACGTCCAAAGGCTTGGTATTCTACGGGGTAGGCCCTGTGTCATGGACCCTCTCATCGGGCCACTGGAGTCATACGCTCAACCCCTTCTCGGAGTTGGGCTACTACTACCTGAGCGACCGCGAGATGGAGGAACGTACAATACCCGTGGAGAACAGCGCGCGCAAGAGTGCTTTGGCCGCCACCACATTCATTGACCGCACCTATCACGAACTTGACCGCACATCGCTGGGATTCACCGGCCATCTGCTTGTAGGTGAGGATCTGCGCCGCAATCCCAATCTTACCCTCTCATTCAATCTTCCCGGCAAGGTTTCGAGTACTCAGGTGTGGATCAAGGCCGCCATTATCACCAAGACTACATCCGCCTCTACGGTGGTGTTCACTGCCAACGGTTCCCCGATTGAAGAGACTGTCAACAGCATTCCCGCCGCCTCATCGAAGAATTACGGCCGTACAGCTTCATTTATCAAGACATTCCCCCACGACAGCGACAAACTGCAGTTAGGCATAGCCCTCAACGCTCCCGCTGCCGCCTCTGCCGCATATCTCGACTACGTGACCGTCAACTACACCCGTGAGTTGCGCCTGACCGACAACCAGCTTGATTTCCGTCTGAGCACTACCGGTGCACACCTTTTATCGGCCACCGAGGGTACCCGTGTGTGGGATGTCACCAATCCTCTTGACATACGTGCCATGGCAACCATATACGACAACAACAGCCTCTACTGGATCAATCCCTACAGCGGCTCGCGTTCGTATGTCGCATGGAATGAGTCTGCCGGTTTCCTCACCCCCAAATACGTGGAGACCGTTACCAATCAGAATCTGCACGACAGTTCACTCTCACCCGAGATGGTAATATTCACCCACTCCGAATGGGCCTCACAGGCTCAGCGTCTGGCTGATTTCCATCGTCAGACTGACAATATGGATGTACTCGTGGTGACTATGGACAAGGTGTACAATGAATTTTCCTCAGGTACCCGCGATGTCAACTCCCTGCGCAAGCTACTGAAAATGTACTACGACCGTGGTCTTGAGTCGGGCAAACCCCTGCGCTATGCACTTATCATGGGGCGTCCGACATTCGACAACCGCCAGCTCACCGATGAGATAAAGAGCCTCAGCTATCCCCTGATGCCCACATGGGAGAGCGATGAGGGACTTGTCGGTACCGAATCGTACACTACCGATGATATTTTTGCTTTCCTTGAAGACGGCTCAGGCGCCCGCATGGGCAGTGACCGCCTGTGTATAGCCGTGGGACGCGCTCCCTCACGTTCCGTAGCCGAGGCGCGCAACTTCGTGGATAAAGTGATAACCTACTCCACCGAGTCACCCAAGACCGGATGGAAGAATCACGTCATGCTCATAGCCGACGATGGCGACCGTGGCGTACACATGACCCAGACCGAGCAACTTGTCAACAGGATGATGGCTGATGCTTCGGGACGCAACATGACCTACAGCAAGATTTACATTGATGCCTACGACGAGATAGGCGGTGTATCGCAGGAGGGCCAGAACCTCATGCACCGCTACCTTGACGAAGGTGTGATGCTGTGGACATACATAGGCCATGCACACACTACTCAGCTCAGCAGCGAGGGACTCCTCAACTATGCCGACATTGACAAGCTGTCGCTCAACCACTACCCCATCTTCTACGGTGCCACCTGCCTGTACTTCGAGTGGGACAACCACAACGATTGTGCCGGTGAAGCCTTGTTCAACAAGGCAAAAGGAGGCTTTGTGGCCGGTATCAGCGCCACACGCTCGGTATACATCGTGGAGAACGGCACCCTCACCTCAATGTTCGGTCAGGAAGTATTCAAGCGCAAAGCTGACGGTACACTTCCGACCATCGGCGAAGTGTATATGAACACCAAGAACTGCCTTGCGGGCGACCGTAACAACACCAACAAGTTGCGTTACGTGCTCATGGGCGACCCTGCGATGCGCATGGTTACCCCCCAGTCCACAGTGGCTCTTGAGCTTGTCGACGGTAAGTCTACCGACGTTGACGAGGCCGACTTCCCTGCCATCATGGCTCGTCAGAATGTGGAACTGCGCGGCACCGTGTACGCTCCCGACGGCTCTGCGATGACCGACTTCAACGGCACCATCGAGGTATCCCTTCACGATGCCGAATACAGTGTTACTTCACAGGGGCGCGCAAGCGATGATACCGAGGGTGAACCCGTGACCTTCGAGATGCACGGCGAAAGGCTCTTTGCCGGACGCGGCACCGTGGTCAACGGTGACTTCACAGTAAATGTACCCATGCCCTCGGAAATAAGTGACAACTACCGTCCGGCCATGCTTAACATGTATGCCCTCAGCAATGACGGCACCATTGAGGCATCGGGCGTGAGCCGCAACTTCTACGTCTACGGCTTCGATGAATCAGCCGATGCCGACACCAAGGCACCGGTAATAGATTACGCATATCTTAACCACGAGAGTTTCGTAGCGGGCGCCACCGTCAACGATTCGCCCATGTTCATAGCCAAGGTTACCGACGATACCGGTATCAACCTCTCTACCGCAGGAGTAGGCCACCAGATGACCATACAGTTGGACAACCGCACTGTTTACAACAATGTGGCCACATACTTCACACCCGCCTCTGACGGCACTCCGTCAGGCACTGTGGCTTATCCCCTCAGCGGACTTGACAACGGCAATCATTCGCTTACTTTCCGCGTGTGGGATACCAGCGGCAACTCCACATCAACAAAGCTTGACTTCTTCGTGACCGAAGGCGCATCACCCCAGATGTTTGATGTCTACACTGACGCCAACCCTGCATCTACCGCTGCAAACTTCTTCATAACCCACGACAGACCCAATGCCGACATGACCGTAACTATCAGCGTCTATAATCTCATGGGGCGCCTTGTATGGACATCGACCGCAACAGACCGCAGCGATATGTTCAGCACATCGCCCATCAATTGGAATCTGCTTGACATGGGTGGTCACCGGGTACCTCGCGGCATCTATATCTACCGTGCATCCATCTCCATACCCGGGTCAGACAAGGAAGAGTCAATCGGCAAACGTATCGCCGTTACCGCTCCGTAATGCATCCCGGCCATACATCCGGTAATGCACCTGTGCCTTTTTTTGGATGGCAAAATAGGCTGAGTCAGAAAATTGCATTAACTTTGTGGGATAATGTGCGACCCAAGGTTATAAACTTGTAGTAATGAGAGTAAAGATTCATAGAGAAGGCACCAACATACTTGTCATTCTGCTATTCATTCTGGCATGTATCAACACCCCGGCGTGGATGTTCATCAGGCCAACGTGGATTCCTGTGACATTTACAACTTTGTCGGTCATCATCTATCTGCTGATCCTCAACTTCTTCCGTTCGCCACGCCGCCACTTCCCCGGCGACGCCTCGCGCAACGTTGTTGTGAGTTCTGTCGACGGCAAGGTAGTGGCCCTCGAAGAGACCTATGAACCCGAGATTCTCAAACGCAACGTAATACAGCTCTCGGTATTTATGACCATCTTCAACGTGCACGCCAACTGGTTCCCCGTTGACGGTGAGGTAGAGCTGGTGCGCCACCATAAGGGTCGTTTCCTTTCGGCATACCTTCCCAAATCAAGTGTCGAAAATGAGCGCAGCACCGTGCTCATCAAGGCCCGCAACGGACAGCAGATTCTCGTACGTCAGATAGCCGGAGCGGTAGCACGCCGCATCGTCACCTATGCCCAGCCGGGCGAGGAAGCCAATATAGAAGACCATATGGGCTTCATCAAATTCGGCTCGCGTGTTGACATTTATCTGCCTCTTGATGCCAAAGTCCTCGTTAAGATCGGTGACAAAACCACCGGTGGCATCACCGAGGTAGCACTCCTGTCTGACGATCCTTCGGCCGAGAGTTGCACCGTAACCATTCCGGCCAACGTCTGAACACTCCGAAAATACTTAGAGCGGATATTTTTTTACCGCAGAAAGATTAAAAACGCGTCATGATCAAACGTATAGTCGCCTCCATACCCAACACCATCACATGCCTCAACCTCCTTTCAGGAGCTGTGGCATGTATACTTGCATTTCATTCATCAGCTGTCATCGGCTCCCTTACTGGCGCCCAGTGGGCTTTCATATTCATCGGTCTGGCAGCAGTGTTTGACTTCTGTGACGGAGCGTCAGCACGCCTGCTCCATGCCTATTCTTCCGTAGGCAAAGAACTTGACTCGCTCGCCGATCTCGTCAGTTTCGGGCTTGCACCCTCACTGCTGCTGTACAATGCCATCGCTTCATTCGAAGGAGCCGATGTAATCTGCCTGCCCGCTCTCGCGTCACTGTTTATCGCAGCTATGGGCGCCCTGCGGTTGGCCCGCTTCAATGTGGATGACCGCCAGACTACCGAATTTATCGGCCTGCCTATTCCCGCCAATGCCCTGTTTTGGATAGGCTATATCGCATGGATGAATTCTCATGCTTATCCCGGCCTGTGGGTGACCGTTCTTTTCATACTTGCGCTGGGCCTGATGATGGTTTCGCCCCTGCATATGTTCTCACTGAAGTTCAAGAACTTTGCATTTAAGGAGAACTTCCTCCGCTATCTTCTCATCGCTTCCGCCATCATCATGGTAGCATGGCTCGGTGTACCGGGACTTGCCTGGACCATTGTCATATACATACTCATGTCGGCGGTTAGCCGTTAAGACTCTGACATGTCATTTCTACTCTTCATACTGCTCATGGTGGTGGTGATGATTCTCACGCCACTATTCAAGACATTTCTAAGGATATACCTCCAGACGCGAAGGATGCGCAACATGTTTCGCGGCTTCGGAGCTACCGACGGCGGATACGGCAGCGAACGGGAATCTTCGCAACGCTCACGCGGAGGGTGGACCTACCCAATGAGACGCAAGAAGAAGGTGTACACCCGCGAGGACGGCGAATATGTCGACTTCAAAGAGGTGACGGTCACCGAGACAGAGACCGAAACGCGTGATGCGTCAGGTACACACCGCACATACGTGCGCGAGCAGCAGATAACCGATGTGGAATGGGAGGAAATAAGCTGAGTCATGGCTAAGAAAGAGACGCCCATGATGGCGCAGTACGACGCCATGAAAAAAGCTCACCCCGACGCGATACTGCTCTTCAGGGTAGGAGACTTCTATGAGACTTTCGGCCCGGATGCCATCACGGCCTCGGAGATATTGGGTATCACGCTCACCCGACGCGGCACCGGGTACTCCAAGGATCAGGAACTGGCCGGATTTCCCCACCATGCGCTTGACACTTATCTGCCCAAACTATTGCGTGCGGGCAAGCGCGTGGCCATCGTCGACCAGCTCGAAGACCCCAAAACGGTAAAGAACAAGCTCGTAAAGCGCGGCATCACCGAACTGGTGACCCCAGGTGTATCACTCAGCGACAATCTGCTGACTCATCGCGAGAACAACTTCCTTGCAGCCGTGCACTTCGGACGCCACAGCGTAGGCGTAGCATTTCTGGACATCTCCACCGGAGAATTCATGACCGCCGAGGGCGCACCTGACTATATCGACAAACTGTTGGCCAACTTCTCGCCCAAGGAGGTGCTCGTAGAACGTGGCCACCGCAAAGACCTTGACACACAGTTTTCCGGCCATTATCTCTCGTTTGAGCTTGATGACTGGATATTTACAGATACGGCCGCGAATGACAGGCTGCTGAAGCAGTTCGGCACTACGTCGCTGAAAGGGTTCGGTATTCACGGCATGGCATCGGCTATTGTGGCCTGCGGAGCAGTGCTTCACTACCTTGACCTCACACATCATCTTCAGACCGGCCACATATCCACCCCCTCGCGTATCGAGGAGGACAAGTTTGTGCGCCTTGACAAGTTCACCGTGCGCAACCTTGAGATTACCGAACCTCTGGCCGACGACGGACGCAGCCTTCTCGGAGTACTTGACCGCACCGTCACGCCTATGGGAGCGCGTATGCTGCGCAGATGGTTACTGTTTCCGCTTAAAGACCCCGAGGCCATTAACCGCAGGCTTGATGTGGTGGAGCATTTTTTCCGCCATCCCGACCGACTTGACCTCCTCAAAGAGCATCTCGAAATGATAGGTGACCTCGAACGCCTGATGTCTAAGGTGGCTGTAGGAAGAGTAACTCCGCGCGAACTCACGCAGCTGCGTACATCACTCGAGGCCATCCCGGCCATCAAGGAGATGTGCCGCACATCCGAACTTGAGGCTCTGCAGAATATCGGCGAGCAGCTCAATGAATGCTCTGCAGTGCGAGAGCGTATTGCCCGCGAGATTATGGACGATGCTCCCGGAGCACTCAACCGCGGACAAGTGATAAAGCCCGGAGTTGACAAAGACCTTGACGAATTGCGCGATCTCGCCTATCGCGGCAAGGACTACCTGATGCAGTTGCAGGCCCGAGAGAGTGCATCTACCGGCATATCCAGCCTTAAGATAGGTTTTAACAATGTCTTCGGCTACTATATTGAGGTGACGAATGCCCATAAGTCAAAGGTTCCTGACGAGTGGATTCGCAAGCAGACACTTGTGAACGCCGAGCGTTATATCACTCAGGAACTTAAGGAATATGAGGAGAAAATCTTAGGTGCTCAGGAGAAGATAGCTATCATAGAGACACGTCTGTTTACCGCCCTCGTGGGGATGGTCAACGACTATATCAACGCCATAAAACTCAATGCCCAGCTGCTCGCTCGCCTTGATGTTCTGGCATCCTTCACGCGCGTATCAGCCGAAAACCGCTATAACCGTCCCGTCGTCGATGATTCGCTCGATCTGGAAATCGTGGAGGGACGTCACCCCGTAATCGAAAAAGAACTGCCTCCCGGCGAACCGTATATCACCAACACCGTACGCCTCAACAACGAAGGCACCCAGGTGATGATGATTACCGGCCCCAACATGTCGGGTAAATCGGCGCTCCTGCGTCAGACGGCCCTGAACGTGCTCATGGCTCAGACAGGATGTTTCGTAGCCGCCG
Source organism: uncultured Bacteroides sp. (assembly GCA_964571125.1). GTDB lineage: Bacteria > Bacteroidota > Bacteroidia > Bacteroidales > Muribaculaceae > Paramuribaculum. The sequence goes on along the minus strand of CAZNBC010000005.1, from coordinate 4,962 downwards.
ATAGCGCACATATCGGTGTGGTAGACAAAATCTTCACCCGCGTAGGTGCCAGCGACAACATATCGCTCGGTGAGTCGACATTTATGGTGGAGATGACCGAAGCGGCCTCAATTCTCAACAACATGAGCCGCCGCTCTCTCATTCTCTTCGATGAACTTGGACGCGGCACCTCGACCTACGACGGCATCTCCATAGCGTGGGCCATCGTTGAGTATATCCATTCTTTCGGAGGACTTCACCCCAAGACCCTCTTCGCCACCCACTATCATGAGCTCAACGAGATGGAGCAGACCTTTGACCGCGTGGTCAACTTCAACGTATCAGTCAAGGAGATTGACGGCAAGGTGGTGTTCCTTCGCAAACTGGCCAAAGGTGGCAGCGAACACAGCTTCGGTATCCATGTGGCGCGTCTGGCGGGTATGCCGCACGACATTGTGGAGCGCTCCGCCCAGGTGCTGACTCAGTTGGAACAGGCCAACCGCAGGGATGGCAAACCCGAAGGCACATCCATCACGATGCCTCAGCCGTCAGACGGCGTGCAACTCTCATTCTTCCAGCTTGACGACCCCGTGCTCTGTCAGATACGCGATGAGATACTCAACACCGACATCAACAATCTCACACCGATGGCGGCACTCAACAAGCTTAACGACATCAAGTCAATCCTTCAGGGCAAATAATCAATAATGCCTTATGACACCTGACGGTCTCTCCCGATAACCTCAGTGATGCAGGAGAATTTTATGTGTCTCGGTAATGCCATTGGATAGCTCGACATGGACGAGGTAGATGCCTGCGGGGTAATCCGAGAGATTGACAGGAGCATCCATCCACTGGAAGTGCATACGGTGGGCCATCACAGAGAAGATTTCCACACTGACTATTTCTCCACCCGTTGACTCAAAACTGAGCACGGATCCGTCAAGCATCACTTTCGACTCCTGTGGAAACTCGTCAAGACGCTCCATAGAGGCATCAACCACCGGATTATCCGACCCATGGAAGTAAAGCGAGAGAGGAATATCACCCTGACGCCCTGCAAAAACCGCCGATGGCACGCGGATGGTGAGCGAATGAGTTCCGGCCTTCACAGCCCCCATCTCAATGATACGGTTGTCAATAACGTCACCGGGGCACCAGTTGCTGAATGACTGCCACACCTTTGGGTATTGTGCCGACACGCCATAGATACCGTTCACCTGAGTGTTATACTTTCTGAACGGTTCACAAGTGGAGCGTCCGGGCTTGTACGTAAGCACAAGCTCGCCATCAACATACACATAGTGCCAGCGCCGATTATACTCCTCGCCACCTTCGTTAGCCCCGTGATTTGAGGTTATAAGCACCAGATAGCCATAGTCAACTGCCTCAGGCACCTCGAAAGTATAGGTTTTCACCGTAGTACCGGCAGTATCGGTGGCATTATAGTTGTTAAGGTTGCCCCCGCGATATTCAGGACGCTTGATGACTATCGGCACCAGCTGATTATTGTGGGTGTCTTCCATGGCGGGAGCACGGCTCACAAACTCAAGAGTGCCCTTGAACACATCGCTGCGTCCGGCACACCCGTCAATCTGGGAATTGGCGGCATAGGGAATCCCGAAAATCTCCATCTCCATCCACAGGTCATACTCGTCACGTATCTCCGCATCGTGAAGTATAGGAGCGAGATACTGCATGTCATAGCAGTAGGGCACTACGTTAGGCTGCTTGTTCTTATCCATGAATGGAGTAATGAAACGCGCAATCTCCATACGCTTCACATCGGAATCGGATGTAGAATAAGTATCGCGCCCCTTGGGCACAAGGGCGAGATTAATATTTCCTATGCGGTCATAATTGTCGCAGCAGGCTTCAACGAATACATTCATGTGAAGCGAGTCTCCTATCTGCGCTATATCATCATCGGTAAGACGTACTGCATATAGCGACGTCAGATGACGCAACACGCCATCATCGTCAGGAATATCATCCGGAAAATTCCCCATACGATATCCATCATAGAAAGTCACTCCGTCAAACACACGCAATGTCATTGGAGTCTTCGGGGCAGCTACCGCTTCATTTTTGCCGAAGGGGAAACCACAGACAGACAATAAGAACACTCCGATGAGCCATACGATACTATTTTTCATAATCTATTATCGTCAAAATAATCTGATGCGTCACCAAGACGCATATTCAGCACAAAGTTACGCACTTTAACCAACTAAAATACGCACGTTAGCTTCATTTTGCAATCTTTTTGACTATTTCAGTAAATCAGGACGGAGGCGTTGGGTGCGCTCCATAGCCTGGTCGTGGCGCCACTGGTCTATCTTGGCCTGATGGCCTGACAGAAGTATGTCGGGCACGCGCCATCCCTTGTATTCCGCCGGGCGGGTATATACGGGAGGCGCCAACAGATTGTCCTGATACGAGTCGGAGAGCGCGCTCTGCTCGTCACCCAGCACTCCGGGAATCAGTCGCACCACCGCATCGGCTATCACCGCCGCGGGTATCTCGCCACCGGTCAGTACATAGTCGCCTATTGATATTTCGCGGGTAATAAGATGCTCGCGTACGCGGTAGTCCACACCCTTATAGTGGCCGCAGAGGATTATCAGGTTCTTGGCCAGAGAGAGGGTATTGGCCATCGGCTGGTCAAATTGCTCCCCGTCGGGTGAAGTGAATATCACCTCATCATAGTCGCGCTCAGCCTTAAGGGCCGAGATGCACTTGTCGATAGGCTCAATCTGCATAACCATACCGGCCTCGCCACCGAATGGGTAGTCATCAACCTTACGATACTTATTGGTAGTGTAGTCACGGAGGTTGTGTACCACTATCTCGGCCAGACCCTTGTCTATGGCACGCTTCACTATCGAGCAGTTCAGGGGTGACTGAAGCATCTCGGGAAGCACTGTTATGATATCTATGCGCATATTATTCTGTATCTATTATCCGGTTAGTCTTGAGGAGACAGAGGATGAAAAGAAATCACTCGTAGTTGGCCAACGTTTCCTTCAGGCGCGTTACCACCATGGCTTTCAGCTCCGGGGGCGACACCACCGTAAGCCCGGGGCCATGCGAGAGTATCTCGCTGACGAAGTCGGCCGAAAGCTGCAGACGGTATGTGAACACCGAGTAGGAGTCATGGACAAGCTCCTGCTGCGAGTGGTGGAGAGGCAATGTCCGCAGGTACTTTGACTGGCGGGCGTCGGCACGTATCACCACATCCTTGGCCTCGGCCTGCGAAAAGATGATGCCGAAAGCCGTTGAACAGAACTCCTCGGGGTCAAAACTCGGAGGCATCTCGAATGACCCGGCATTCATAAGCACATCCTGCATACGGTCAAGGGCGTAGGTCTTTATCTTACCGTCCTTGACGTTAAGACCCGTCACATACCATCGCTGGCGGAATATCTTGAGGAAATACGGCTCGATGACCACTCCGGCATTGGCCTTGCTGCGCGAATACGGGCTGTAGGTAAAGGTCAGACGACGATGCTCCTTCATGGCCTTCACCACAAGCGACAGATACTGACGCGCCGAGGGGACATCCTCCATGAACACACGGTCGGAAATCTCACGGACATCCACCATCATCTCGCTCATGGCTGCAGAATTGAGCATCCAGTCCGTAACCGACTCATTATGGCGGCTCTCCTGATTGATATAATACTCAAAGGTCACCTTGTCGCATTCGATATCCACCTTGAATATCTCGGCTATCTCCTCGCGGTAGTGGAAGAAGGTACGTCGCGGCAGCGGATTGCCGTCAGAGAACGGGGCCTTCTGCCACAGCAAATTCAGCTCCTTAAGCGTGATACGCCCCCTTGACTTTATAGTGTCAAGAATCCATATATATCTGTAAAATAGATTGCCACGCGACATGCCTGAGAGATTAATTTACAACCGTAGAATGATTATTAATGACGTGGCGAAGTTAGGCAAAACCGTCGTAACTTGATTGCCCGCAAGTGTTAATGAATACTAAACCGTCGGATTCGCCCGGTTTTGGCAACAGGAAAGCTGCGCGCGAAGAAAAAGATAGGAAATAATGGAGGGTATATGGAGAAAAAAGAGTAAGTTTGTAACTACCCTACATAAACATACCGATAATTCCCCTCAAGCCAGATATTATGCCAAAGAAGACAACCAAGCCCTCAAAGCTTAATCTCATAAAGAATGACCCGTGGCTCGAGCCGTTCGCCGATGCTATCAACGGCCGCCACGAGGATGCAGTGCGCAAAGAAAAGGAACTAGTAAAAGGCTCCAGAACCCTCAACGAATTTGCCAATGCCCACCGTTATTTCGGACTCCACCGCAATGATGACGGCGAGTGGGTGTTCCGCGAATGGGCTCCCAACGCCACAGGCATATCCCTAATTGGCGACTTCAATGACTGGAAGGAGGGTGCCCGCTATGCCCTCCACCGTCTCGAAGACGGCAACGGAGTGTGGGAAATCACTCTCCCCGCCGATGCGATAAAGCATGGCGACCACTATAAGATGCTCGTACACTGGAATGGAGGCGACGGTGAACGCATACCGGCCTACGCCACACGTGTGGTACAGGACCCTGAGACGCATCTGTTCTCGGCTCAGGTGTGGGACGCCGAGCCCTATCAGTGGCGCGTGGAGAAGTTCAAGCCCGACACACGCCCCCTGCTGATATATGAGTGCCACATAGGTATGGCGCAGCAGCGCGAGGGTGTAGGCTCCTATACGGAATTCCGCGAGAATGTACTGCCCCGCATAGCCGCCGACGGCTACAATGCCATTCAGATCATGGCCATTCAGGAGCACCCCTACTACGGGTCGTTCGGCTACCATGTGTCAAACTTCTTCGCCCCCTCAAGCCGCTTCGGCACTCCCGAAGAACTCAAGGAACTCATTGACGCGGCCCACGAACTGGGCATAGCCGTAATCATGGACATCGTACACTCCCATGCCGTGAAGAACGAGGCCGAGGGACTGG
>CAZNBC010000004.1:0-16846 GCA_964571125.1 uncultured Bacteroides sp. | reverse complement strand
GAGAAGATACTCTGCTCCTATGCAACCACCACTTCCGAGGGTCATATCAATGGTAGCAGACCCTCCGGCGCTCCCCCCATCAAGGGTGTCCGTGACGGATTCATGGATGGTGACTTCGTGCCCAATGGCGAGGTGGACTATGGAGTGTCAAGTAATTATACATTCTACTTCGATGGTCCCCTCCAGACCTACAAGCGCGCCAAATTTGTGACCGATAACCGTCTTGGCGGTATCTTTTATTGGGATATGGGCAACGATGTCCGCCCCAACCATCCCTATAACCTCGCCAAGTGGAGCACATACGGACTCAACCATAATGTAGATACCCTTATCACACACGTGGAGATTCACCACTTCGATGCCGCAATCGACAATGTCATAGCCGACGCTGCCAACGGTGAGCTTCAGTTCTCGGTCGACACCTCTGACAACGCGCTTCAGCTGACATTCGTTCCGGTGGCAGACCCTGCGGAGGCAAGAATCTACAACATCTCGGGACGCTGTGTGGCTGTCGTCAGAAACTCTTCACTTCTCGACATCGCTTCACTCCTCCCCGGACACTACATTGTCGAAGCCGTCACTACAGATGGCCGACGTGCCGCAGCACGATTCTTCAAGCGTTGAACGTGCTGTCCCCTATCTGAATTATAATCATAAATCAATAAAAACCAATCTATCACGACATGAAAAAGTTAGCTTATGTTGTCGGATTAGGGCTCGCGCTCGGAGTCTTCTACTCCTGCGAGGACGAACCCAAGAATCCCGGCAGATTTGATAAGGAGGCTGAATTGTCACTCGATGGTTTTATCACTTCACTGGGAGACACTTCTCTCATTTACTCGCTTGAAGTGAACGATCAGCGCGACACCGTCTATGCCCGTCCTTACACCGTTAATGACACCGTTTACCGAATAGACGAAAACGGTGACAGCGTAAAGGTCTACGGCGAAGACGGTAAGGTACTTGTCAATAAGCGAGACACAATCGTGCTCAGCAAGAAGACAGCCAAACTCATCGAGTACTGTCCCGTAATCCTTCAACCCAATGCTGACACTATCTCCTTCAACCTCTTTACCAACGCCCGTTGGATGGCTTCAGACCCCAAGAACTCCTCGTCATGGCTTATGAACTATCAGGGCACCATTCAGGGTGGAGGCGACAGCCACATTCTAATCACTTGCGGAAGAAACCGCAGTGCCAATCAGCGTGGTCCCGTCTATCAGTACGTGTATACCTCTGACAGTATGGTATGCTGTAAGATACCTTTCTATCAGATGGGTAAACAGTGATAAGTAATTACCAACGCCGAACAAATAACAAATGCAATGAAAAAGTATATTCTTACACTCCTTTGCTGTGCTTGCGCTACGGGTGTGGCCCTCGCGGACATAGTTAAAGGTGTTGTCCTCGAACCTAACGGTGATCCCGCTATCGGAGCTACCGTGCTGGAGAAGGGCAAGCCAAGCAATGGCACATCCACTGACATCGACGGTAACTTCTCTCTCAATGTCGCCTCGCTCAAGGGTACACTCGTGGTGTCCTATATCGGCATGGAAAAACAGGATGTCAGCATCAACGGACGTTCAAATCTTGTTGTCGAACTCAAGGACGCAGGAGGTGTGAACCTTGACGAAATCGTCATCGTGGGTTACGGCACACAGAAGAAAATCAACGCTACCGGTGCTGTAAAGACTATCGACAACGCCGTCCTTGAATCTCGTCCTATCTCCAACGCCGTACAGGGTCTTCAGGGTGCTGTAGCAGGTCTTAACATTACCAACGACAGAGGTGGTGGACTCGGACAGTCAATGAACATCAATATCCGTGGTTACGGTAGCATCAATGATGGCTCTGACGGCAGCCCCCTTATCCTTATTGACGGTATGGAAGGCGACCTCTCCAATGTCAACCCCTCTGATATCGCCAACATCTCTGTACTTAAGGACGCCGCTTCCGCCTCTATCTACGGTTCGCGTTCTCCCTTCGGTGTGATTCTCGTAACTACCAAGTCAGGTTCACAGGGCACTCACGTGACCTACAACGGTAGCGCACGTGCCGCACAGCCTATCAATCTTCCCAAGATGGCAAGCGGTCTCGAGTATGCCCTTATGATGAATGACGCATATCTCAACTCCGGTGGTAGCGCACCTTACTCTGCCGCTGAGATTGAGAAGATAAGACTCGCCGAACAGGGACTTTATCCTACCGTTGTCCCGATGCCTTGGGACCCCAAGCACTGGGGTAAGGACCAGAGCAACATGTATGCCTCTACCGACTGGTATGATGTCCACGTTAAGGATGTCGTATGGTCACAGGAACATAACCTTACCGTTTCCGGCGCCAACGAGAAGACCAACTACTACTTCTCGGGCAACCTTCTTGACCAGAACGGTCTCTTCAAATACGCCGATGAAAACTACCGTCGTATGACCCTCACAGGTAAGGTTAACCTTACTTTCAACAAGTATGTGAAATTCCTCTGGAGTTCACGTATCATCGCCACCCGCAACAAGAAGCCCTCGGCTCTTAACGGACTGTTCTACCACAACCTTGGCCGTATCGCTCCTCTTGCTCCCGTGATGATGCCTGATAATACTGCCGCTGCCGGAGAATACCACTATCAGTCACTTATCCCCGCTCTTCAGGAGGGTGGTGATCAGATTCAGAAGGAACAGGTGTTCTATAACCAGGCCAACCTCATTATCACTCCACTTGAAAACTGGACCATACATGCCGAGGTAAACAGCCGCATCGCCCATAACCCCAGCACACTCCAGTACAAGCCCGTATACCAGACCCTCCCCGGAGGTGAACTTGAAGCCATAGAAGTGCTTCCCATCGGTGCAGGTGCTTCACACACTATTGACGGCAACAAGAACTTCAATGTTACTCCCGCTGCCGGTGAAAACTACTATCAGGTTAATCAGGCTACCAATAACCTCTTTACCACCAACCTGTATACCGACTATCTCTGGAAGTTCGGTAAGAATGAGTTTAAGTTCCTTCTCGGTATGCAGACTGAGAACTATTCACGTCATATCGTTCGCAATGCTTCATGGGACGTTCAGATGCCCGATAAGCCTTGGCTCCCCTCTGTAGTTGGCGGAGAGAAGGCTATGGTTGCGGAGATTAAGGACGAATGGAGCAACATCGGTTTCTTCGGTCGTATCAACTATAACTACGACAGCCGTTACATGGTCGAAGTAAACCTCCGCGCCGACGGCGCCTCACGTTTCCCTGAGGATAAGCGTTGGGGATGGTTCCCCTCGGTTTCATTAGGTTGGAACATCGCTCAGGAAAAATTCTGGGATTCACTGCTCGACTATGTCAACTACTTTAAGCTCCGTGCATCTTACGGTGAACAGGGCAACCAGAATACTACCGACTTCTATCCCTATATCCGTAAGATGAATACTTTGGGCGGACAGGTAATAGTCGGTAATAAGCAGGGTACCGTTCTTGATATCTTTACCCCCGTGACTGATAAGATCACCTGGGAGCGTATCGAAAATGCCAATATCGGTGCTGACCTCGGTCTGTTCAATAACCGTCTGACCGCTACTCTCGAGTTCTACCAGCGTACAACTAAGGATATGATCGGCCCGGCACAGGCTCTTCCCGGCGTATTCGGTGCTGAAGCTCCCCGAACCAACAATGCCGAGCTCCGTACTCGCGGTTGGGAAGTCGAGGTAGGTTGGCAGGACCGTATCAATAAGGACTGGAGCTACTCTATCAGCGCTAACCTCTCGGACTACAAGTCGAAAGTTACCAAGTATCAGTCACCTGATAACAGATTCGGTGATAACTACTGGTATAAGGGCAAGGACGTAGGTGAAATCTGGGGCTATACCGTGGTCGGTATCGCTCAGAGCGATGCCGAGATGGACGCATATGTTAAGAACCACGATATGACTGCTTTCAGATATCAGGGACGTATCGGCGGCGGCGATATCATGTATGCCGACCTTGACGGCGACGGTAAGGTAGACAACGGAGCCGGCACCATCGATAACCCCGGCGATATGAAGGTCATCGGTAACAACACTCCCCGTTTCGCTTACGGTATTACACTTACCGCACAGTGGAGATGGATTGACCTCCGTGTATTCTGTCAGGGTGTAGGTAAGCGTGACTTCCTCTTCTCCGGTTCCGCTCCCTTCTACGGTATCGCTTCAGAGTGGCAGCGTACATTCTATAAGGACCACCTCGATTACTATCGTTTCGTAGGAGCCGAACTTGGATACAACCCCGACGCATACTATGCACGTCCCCGTATCGACGGTTTCAACACTAAGGATAGCGATTACTTCCTTCAGGACGCCTCTTACTTCCGTCTTAAGAACGTTCAGGTCGGTTTCTCACTCCCGCAGAACACCAAGCTTGCCAAGTACGTGAAGAAAGCCCGCGTATATGTTTCCGGTGAAAACCTCTTCACACATACCAACCTGCGTATCTTCGACCCCGAAGCCGTAACGGGTGACTGGGGTGCCGGTAAGGCATATCCTAACTACCGCACATGGTCGTTCGGACTTGAAGTCACTTTCTAATCTCCCAACTTTTCAAAGACAATGAAAAAATATATTCTTATTGCTCTGGCCGCTGTGAGTCTCACTGCCTGCAACGATTTTATCGATAAGCAGCCTCTCACATCCGGTACTGACAGGGACTACTATAATAAGGTTGGTGACCTTGAGGTCGCAGCCAATAAGTTCTATGAGATGCTTCCCAAGAATGATGCTTATTGGGGAGGTCTGTACTCTGTCGATAACAATAGCGACAACCAGATGGGCTCAGGCGCCAACAACCTCTTCTATGAAAAGGAGAAGAATACGCCCTCTATGAATGACTCACAGCCCTGGTGGTTCCGCAAGCTCCGTGCCGTCAACTATTTCATCAATCGAGTTGAAGGCAATCAGGAGAACGTCGTAGGAAACATTGACCTTGTGAACCAATACCTCGGTGAGGCATACTTCTTCCGTGCTTACGACAACTACAACCGTCTCCGTCAGCTCGGCGATATACCCATCGTGAATGAAATGTATGGCGACGACCGTGATGAACTCATCGAACTCAGCGTACGCGAGCCCCGTAACATGGTGGCCCGTGCCATCATCAGTGACCTTGACCGCGCATGTCAGCTCCTTATGCAGGATGCTCCCGCTTCCGGTCGAGTATCTCTTGATGCCGCTCTCACATTGAAGGCCCGCGTAGCTCTTTTCGAGGCCACCTTCGAGAAGTATCACGCCAACACTTGCTTCGTGCCCGGCAATGATAAATGGCCCGGTGCCAAGGTGCATACCGACTTCGCATGGCCCGCAGGCAGTGCCGAAAAGGAGATTGAGTACTTCCTCACACGCGCTATCGGTGCCGCCGACTCTGTGGCCTCACACCGTGTGCTCAACAACGATTATGCAGCGATGTTCAACCGTTGGGAAGCTCCCTTTGATAACAACGACGAGGTCATCCTCGCCCGCTATTATCAGGAAGGTGTGCTCTCACACAGCTGCTCGGCATATCTTAAGAGCGGTGGCGGATGTAACCTCACTCGCGCTGCAGTCCAGAGCTACCTCATGGCAAACGGACTTCCCTGGTATGCCAACAACAGCGGATACAAGGGCGACCTCACTTCCTACGAGGAGCTGATGGGCCGTGACGAACGTCTCCGTCAGACTGTACGTGCCGCAGGTAGCTTCATCGAAGGCAAGAAGGACCCTGTGACCGGTTTCACCGTGCCCGACACGATATACCATTACAAGCCCGAGATTTTCCGCTCAGGCTCAGCCAAAGCCACTACCGGATACGAACTCGAGAAATGGGTGGCTAAGGATGAGACTCAGAGACTCCAGGGCCATTGCGAGACCGCTGTGCCCCTCATTCGTGCGGCCGAGGCCTACCTCATCTACCTCGAAGCCTACTACGAACTCAACGGCAACCTCGGTGGCAACTGCGACAAGTATTGGAAAGCGCTCCGCAAGCGTGCCGGTGTCAGCGAGGATTACAACCTCACCATCGCCAATACCGACCTCAGCAAGGAGAACGACTTCGGTACAGAATCAAGGGGTGCTAAAGTCAGCGCCACGCTTTACAACATCCGTCGTGAGCGTCGTTGCGAACTTATGGCCGAAGGATACCGTCTTGACGACCTCCGTCGCTGGCGTGCTCTTGACAACATGAAGAACTATCAGCCCGAAGGCATCAACCTCTGGGGTGGTCCCATCAAGGACATGTACACCGATAAGGAACTTGATCCCACAGTTGTATCGCAGTCAAGCGAAGGCAACTACATCCGTCCTCTTCGTGTCAACTCCACCTCACTTGCCTTCAACGGCTACACCTTCCCCAAGCCCCACTATCTGGAGCCCATTCCCATCAGCGAACTTCGTCTGACAGTTCGCCCCGACAGCACCGTCGCCATCTATCAGAACCCCGGATGGCCCACCATCGACGGTACTGCCATCTATAGCTATGACTGTGATTGATTACAGTATTTGATAGGTAAAATTACTCCCTTGGCTGCGCCACCTTACCGGGTCGGCGCAGCCTTTTTTCGCCCCTTCATCACTGAAATAAGTACTTTTCAGGGAGCTATAAAAAACATTGCCATGACCGGAGGAGCCATGGCAATGTTTTTTATGGATGATGGATGGTTATTTATAGATATGATCTATTTCAGGCTTGGTGTGTTCAAATACCGGCATACACATTCCGGAGGTTGACCCTATATAAGTCGGGTCAGAGATGTAAAAATGTTTGCCGTCGTAGTCATAACCTGTCCCCTTGATAGGGTTAGAGAGCCGGACGGATGCGCTCTCATGACCGGGGTAGGCAAGAAGGTGATTTTCCAAGCCAAGTACATGCCAAAGCATATAGGTATAGAATATCGAACGGTCCTCGCAGTCACACTTGGGATAATAGAGTATCTCTTCAATAAAATAAGGCTTTTCGAAGCCGTGAAAATCCCCATCGGTGGCATACTCAAAGGCACTTTGCGTGAACTTCAGAAGTTTGTCTACTGCTTCGGCTTCAGTCATTCCGCTAAGTTGTCTCTTGAATTGATTCACAATGTCGGCGCGAAGCTGTGGCGAAACCGTAGACTTGGCGAAGTCAACCATTGCCATCTGAGGATAATGATAGATGATGGGGAAGATATTCTCATTTACCTGACCGTTGAGCTCAATCCCATCGAAAGAAAGATGAAATTCTTTCATCTTTTCGGGAAGGGTAAGCCCGTTGATCATAAGGTCCATCGGACGACCGAGTTCAGTGTCGGACGGGAGCTTACATGTCGTAATTGACGCGTTTTGATTGAGATTAGTGCCACGGGGCTGGAATACGTAGTACTTCCGGCCGTCAATAGGGAGGTAGGAACGTCCGTAGACATGCTGATTGAAAGGTACGAGGAGCAGTGGCGTTGAATCATCAGCAAGAGCTATACGGATATCGTAGCCCATATTGGCAAGCAGATAGTGCTCCAAGGCGACTCGGGCGGTGGGGTGAGCATTGGCATAACGGCTGTCCACGTATGACCTCAGCATTTCGAAAGTGAGATAGTCATTAAGTGAGTTTTCCCGGGCTATGCGTTTGATTTCAGGAATGATACCTGTCGCATCGCTCGAAGCGAGCGTACGCCATTGAGCAGCATAATCATGTGGATGCTTCAGGTGTCCTGTTAAAGGGAGCACGCTGTCCTTGATATTCAAATCAATGCTGAAAAACGGGAAAGTATAGTCTCTCGCACTATCGATAGCCGGGGTAGTTCGCTCATTGGGCGCCGGTACAATCGGCTTGGATTCCGGCTTGGGGGGCTGAGCTGTTTTCGGCGTCCGTGAGGGTGTCGCTGTAGTCTCCGGCTTATCTTTCTTGGTCCTGTTACGACTCGGCAAAGGTATCTCCTTAGGCTGTACTTCGGGAACGGAGGGAGCTGTTGCTGGTTTAGGTTCGCTGTAGCGCTCCTCTCCCTTGAATTGGTCATAATTCGTCCAGACCTCTTCGAGGAATTTGTCGTAGTCGTCAAGTATCGACTGCCTGAAACTGTTGTAGCTTTCCAGCATGCTCTTTCGAAACTCATCGAATGAAGAAGAGCCGGTGCCGGTCTTTGATTGGGGATAGACAGGCAACGCCAGAATCAGGCAGGCGGCAAAGAATGTTGATTTACGTTTCATTGAATCACTTGAAAGTGATTAACTTAATGTCAGAGATTATTCTGCGAATCCATCTTTGACAAAATTCGATACCTTATCGGAGTAGCGCTGAGCGGCTTCACTTTCTTTCGCGGCCTGCTCGAAGGCACGTATACGGGCTTTTGAGGCTGCATTCTCATCAATGATGAAGAAAGTCTGAATCTCGTAGGTGCCGTCAGGATTATTGCGGATAACAGTAAAGCTCTGCTCCATCTCGCCCTTGATTTCTTTCTCTACAAGACGTTCGTAAGCTGCATAAAAGTGTTCAAACTCAGCGCTTGTGTCTACTCCGTCACCGGCGAGGTCGGAAATAACGCGGCCTTTAACTGATGAGCCGGCCTTTGCCGCATAGCTTGTGCATGCATTGTTGATGGCCATCTGTACACCTACGTTCTTAGACTGGCTGCGGGTAGAGATACCGACTTCTTCGCGTGCACCTTCGCTTTGGTCAAGCTTGGTCCAATGCTTAAGGAGCGCCACATCAAGACTGTTGGTGTTACCTAAAAGTTCCCATTTTTCTTTCTTAAAGCGTTTTACCACTTCTTTACGTTGCTTTTCCTGCGCTTTGCGGAGTTGTTTGTTGAGGTCAGCGGCAAATGTTGCAGGAAGCATTACAATGAATGTGAGAATGATTGCAATAAGCTTTTTCATAGCGAGTTATTATTTTTTTGAATTAGAAAATTTGATTGATAATTAGATAAAAATTAGCGTGTCAATTCGAGATGCATGACTTTCATGCCCATCTTTGGGTCGCGCTTGCGTACATTGGTAAGCCACTTTGCAAACGTGTCATAAGGTAAAGTACGCGGTTGGGTTCCGTTCGCTGACGAATCGACTGCACGGCTGAACGTGTCAGGCGAAAAGAGCACATAGAGCTGGTTGCGCTCAACGTCACCGTTAAGAGTGATGACCAGTTCATCGGGTTCACCGAATTGCATATCGGCCTTATCCATGTCAAAGAACACATAATCACGATCGCGTACCGTACGTACTTTTCCGTCTGAATTATTGGAGTATGGGAGGATGGAATAGACCGTACGCTCGTCATCCACAAGATATACGGCAAGATAGCCGTTAACCGGAGCGCGGAAATACAACTTCAGGTCATCACCTTCACGGAAATGGGTATCGGCGAAACGAAGTTCATTACCGTTGCGGAGTACTGAGGCTGAGAATTCCGGCGCTTCATTAGTGAGGGCCCGTGCTTTGCCTTTGATTTTGCATGTGACAACCAAATTGTGATTTTTATCATATGAGAACTTGTATTCCGGTTCTCCATCGTCTGCGAGCCACTCACCATTTACCTCCGTATGATTGAGCATTGAAAAATAGTTGCTCTCTGTAGAACCGGAGAGGACGTCACGCTGATATACATCTTGCGATATGGTTGTACCGAACTCCTTGGCAAGGGCTGCTATACGCGCTTGCTCAAGAGCAAAGCGCATACAATCATTGCGGGAGTGAGAACTCTCGCCATAGAATGTACTCTCACCGCTAACGGTCTTGATATCTGAAGCAGAAGCTACCAAAGCGATTGTCATCCCTACGAATACTAACAGGGATTCTAAACGGTTGCGCATAATCTTACGGCCTTAACTTCTTTGAAGCCCACATGTCTGACATATTGCCTGAGAGAGAGACGGTGGGATTCTGAGGTTTGTTGTTGATATGGTTTGACTGCTCTTTTACATTGGAGATGACAAAGTCGCTTAAATCCTTAAGGGTGACATTACCTTTTGTATCATGCAATTTCTTGAGAAGGTAATATGTGAACAATCCATGATTCTTATCTTTGTAAGGCATGGCCGTCTCTTGTCCTGAAGCTGCTGAAAGCACAAACATATTACCCTGAGGCATAGCTGCTTTAGGCTTAATGGCAACGCCTCGGGCTCCTACGAGCATACCTTCGCCACGCTTGGCACCGCTAAAACATGCATCGAGAAACACCATCGTAGAGCGCGCGTTCATGTCTTCAAGCTGCTTGTAGAATCGTTCAAGTGAATAACAGGTTTCAGAGATTGTCGCATTACCGTCAATTGGTATGAGGAATGCATCCTTTGAGCGCTCATCGGGCATGCCGTGTCCGGCATAGTATACGATGAGGTCCACGTTGCCGTTTAGGGCATCGACCGTATTGCGTGTGTTGCTGAGAGCTTCAAGGAAGGTGGCATAAGTAGCATCGCTATAATACTTTATACGCTGTGTAGGTATGCCCAACGTTTTCTGACAGTACTCGGCGAACACTTCACCGTCATGAATCGCCGATGCGACATCAGATACGTTGCGGTAATTTTCATTACAGATAATCAGAGCAACGGCATTTTCATTGGGCTTGCGTACTATAGGAATGTTGATATCTACGTCTGACTGCTTGGTAATCTTCTTGATATTGTTGTTAGTCCCCTCGGCCGTAAGATTAGTACCTTTGGTATTGTCAATGATAGACCCGAAATCAACGCTAACATCGGTGTAGGCGTATGTCGCTCTATCCTCAGCGTTATAGCTATACGATTTTCCTGCCGGAGTCACGAAGGTAATCGCTGAAATAGTCGGACGATCATTTTTGATATAGAACTTTGGAGCGCGTATATTGATATGATTCCACGATGAACTGAATACCTGTGCCTCTCCTCCATTCATCGGGACGGGTACGACGATATCGCCATAATCCGATTTGATGAGATATGACTCGTTGTCAGGATCATATTTGCCGAGCTGCATATCATTGATACGCAGGTTGCGGCCATATTGACGAATATATTCCTCCTCGGCGGCCATGCAGAGACGTTGATACTCGGCTTGTGCATTTTTATCATTGACACGGGCAGTATATGCATCCGTTTTCTCGAACTGTCCGCGCTGTGCCCATTTCGCGAGTCCGTCAGTTACGTACGACTTACCGAATTCTGAATACGGCGGCACTTCAGCTACCGGGCGTGACGAACCTCCCTGACTCTTGAAATTAGCGGTATTATCCTCCTTGAACGCTATCATAGATGGCATTATGGAGCTCTGTGGTTGATATCCGAGTGCACGGAGTCGATTGTTGACCCCTTCAAACTTCGCATCTTGACCCATGCATCCGTATGCCACGGCAAGAGCTTTCAGATACTTTACGGCGAGAGGATCATTTGCAAGAATGGTTTCCAGTTTATCAGCTGCCTCAGTGAAGTATGCGTTGCTTTGGCGTTTGCTGCGTTTCGAAGATTTCTCTTCTTCCTGCATGATAGCGTCGTTGTAATAGTACACTCCGAGATTGAAGTAGTTAAGTGCAAGATGTTTTGCTATAGACATATTGTTCGGCTTTAAGTCGTCAAGCCGGCTAAATATATCAATAGCCTGTTTGTATTCCTGGCGGTCTTCGTAAATCTGTCCCTGAAAGTTAAGGATCTGCTCGTCATCGGGGCGTAGCAGTAGACCTTTGTCAAGGAAGTTTTGCAACATCTCACCATGTTCACCATCGATACAGCACTGTATGCCGAGTGTCACGATGTTATAGTTGGTCGGATAAAGCACTATGGCTTCTGCCATAGACTTCACACCATGCTCATAATCTTTGGCAAGAATGCATGCCTGTCCGAGATAGGAATAGACGGTTTCACGCTGATGCTCGCTTCCTGTCGACAGATATTTGTCGAAATAGCGTATCGCACGGGCATATTCCTTTGCGTTATATGCTCCCGATGCCGCGCTTAGAGCGAGCGTCGGAAAGGAGCGTTCATCGCGGAAGAAATTCTCTCCCTCCATACAGGGTAAATCCTGTATGTCAAGGTAGGCCTGGGCATATTTGGCGATGAGTTCGGGCTGATTAGCCGAAGAATAGTAATATGCACCGTCAAGGAGTTCCTTGTATATATCCAGCAATGTAGCCTTACGTGCAAAAAACTGCGGATGATCGGGCAAGGAGTCCATAGCCTGAAGAGTTGTTTCGTAGCAGTCGTAGACGAGCGGGTAAAAGTCTTTTTCGTCAAAACCGTCAAAACGCATTGCACGCACACGTTTGTAAGAATTCTCGGCAGCGCCTATGATACGTTCAATGCGCTGTGCCTCACGAATTGAGTCAAGGTTGATACTGTCACTCAATTCTACAAAGGCAGAATCGGAAGTCACATCCTGGGATAGGATAGAGTCTGTGGCCTCAATGTTCTGTAAACCATCTGCTACGCAGACGCTTGCGAACATTGAGACCGACAATAGAAAGATAGGTAGGTACTTATTCATTAGGTTGAAATGGTTGCCTGTTGAATCGTCGAAAAAGAGGGGAGAGGAGTGATTTTAATATATTAAGGACGATTATTGAAAGTCTACAAGTGTGAATTCAGTCGTTATGCGACGGAATTCCGATCCCTTGCCTTCAGCTACGCCGATATGGTACTGATAGTCGGCGTTCATCTTTTGAAGTTCGGGAAGATTTCGGGTGATATAGTCACGGACGCCATAGGCACGGAGGAGTGCAAGCTGCTCGTTCTGCGTGATGCCGTCTTTCTGGTTAATAGAAATGCCTGTCATTTGGCCATCCTTAAACACGATTTCATTGTCGAAGTCGCCATATATGCCGTCATACTTGATACCGCGAATTATAGGTGTGGCATCGGCTGTGCCTGAAATCTTGATGTTGACTTTTTTACCTTCCTTGACATATTGGGCGAAGTCGCCTTCAAAAGCCTTCTTGATGATTTCGAGCATAGCGGATGCAGCTCCTGATTCGTCAACATGATATTTTCCGGGACCGAAATCTTCCTGAACCGAAAAGCCGGGTTCAACTTCATAGGCGAAGCTGATGATATAGTTGAGAATCTTCTTTCCGTTGGCATCATAGGAGGGCTCGACACGTGAGTCAACTGATATATTGGTATGGTCGGAAATTACATTCTGTGATTTAGCCTCTTCAACAATCTGCGATTTGAGTTCCTGAAGTCTGAGTTCTTCCAGCTGTTGTTGCTGAATCATTTCAATAGACACTATATTATCTTCGTCATAGAAGAATTCAAGTGGTTTGCGGTCAAGATTGTCATAAATATATGACTTGCCGGTACCTTTATGGCGGATTTTGGCATAGATGAGCTCAAAGTTATCGTTAGGCATGATGCCATACTTTGTATCTGAGAATTCAAGATCATCAGCGGAATTGAAATCAGCGAGATCTGCTTCGGGCACAGGCAGGAAGATTGACGGCATATTGTCAAAATCTACTTCAAGCATCTGGCTGCTGCGGTCATAGTTGCCGAGAGTTATGGCCGACATGCTGAGCAGATTATTTGCAAAGTTTGTCGAAATCTCGTCCTCGAACAGACGCTGCTGACGGGCACGCGACTCGTCATTGACACGAGCACGATAGTCCTCGAGAGATTCACCGGGGGCCATCTTCAACCATTCGTTCATTCGGTTTGCGACTTCATCGGCAATGAGTTTGCCATAATATGGGGCCATTGAATAAAGACGCTTTACACTGATGGCATTGAGTGTATTGTTGGCAAGGAGTGTATTACGGTTGCAATCAGGAATGAACACGAGTTCTGACATTTCTCCGTCGGGCACATCGATGAATTCGCGGTCGCTGTCACGCAGGATATTGACAACGGCAATCTTTTCAGGTGATATAGCTACTGCAGCATACTTTCCGTCGAAGTTAAAGCAGAAGTCTAAACCGTCACCGAGATTCTCAATGGAATGCTTAAGACCGAAATTACGAGTGTCATAAATATTTAGGAGCCCATCGTCAGTCAGTATACCGAACTGCTCATTTCCCTCATCAAAGGCTATTGCAGTTACTTTTTCATCAAATTTCCAGGTCTTACGTGGTTTGCGCTCCTCAAAGTTGTAGACTACGACATTATTGTCATCGGCACATACGAGATAATAACCGTCAGTGCTCATGACCATTTTGTCAGGCACAAACTCAAGGGGCATAGTGTGGAACAGATGAAACTTTTTGGTGTCAAAGAACTGTAATCCAAGATCGGTCGCAAGGAGAAGTTGACGGGCGTCCGGCGTGTAGACGGCAGCCTTAGGTTCTCCGATTTTCTTATTCGAGAATCTTTCGATACGGTCGTCAAGATCTGCAGTCGCGTAAACGATTGCTTCAGTATCTTTTTTATTTTTCGCAAAAACAACGAAATTGAGTCCTGCCGGATTGATGGTAAGGCCATTGAGTGTCCCTTTAAGTTCACAGTATGCCGGACCTTTGAGATTGACAACTTTGTTGCCGTCAATAGAGAAGATGGTCGTTGAGTAACGACTGAGAGAGGTCGGTGTGTTTTGACGCTTAAAGCTGTAATCTGTTTTTTGTGCTTTCACGTCTGATGTAGCGCAAAAAACGCATAGTGCCAGAGCAATACTTGACAAGGCGGATTTCAAGAAATGGATGTTCATGAGGTTATATTGAATTGGATTTTGATTATGTGTGTTGTGTGATGTGTTTTTTACAAACGGGTGATATAGACTGGCAGATGAATATCCGCCGTTCGGTCAGAGTGCTCGGAGAGTAGTTTATTGACTCGCGCAATGAGTTCGTCTATGTCAAAACGGCAATGTGTCATCACGAGATAATGTGACTCGGTAGATGAAAGTCCTGCAAAATGCTGTCGGCTGATAGTCTGTCCGGGAAGAAGTACATAACACCCCATAGGTTGACCGAGTTCTGAAATCTCAATTGCTCCTAATTGTGTCTCATTTAATTTGATCACATTGAGATAGATGGGGAAAGATAATGAGTTCTCAATCTTGAAATTCAATCCGCTCTCACCGATTGGGCCATGGGTCATCGGTGTGGGGAACTCGATGGTGGCTTCGGCCGGAGTCGTGATAGCTTTGACAATGTGAAGGGCAAGTACCTCAGGCTCAACAATCAGGTTCTGGGCTTCAGGGTCATAGACCTGCATGGAGCGTTTGACAAGACCTTCGGTATAGAGGCGCGTACTGCCTTGTTGGCCTTTGGCCGCGAAACGCATACGGTCATTGATGGCTGATGCGGTGTTTTCTGACTGCTTGCGGGCGTCAAGCATTATACCCATTACGGAATTCTGACCCTCGCTGACCGAAGTAAATACCTCCTTTGTGACGGTGTTGTATATTTTTACTATTCCGCCCGTCGGTATGTCGATTTTATCCGAGGCATTGAGTTCCATTCCTCTCTCAGGTTTGACGTCATGATTGGCTTGCTTGATTGTTATGTTGCCTTCGAAACTGTAGAGTTCATATTTTGCAAAGGTAGGCAGCGAAGTAATGAGCACGACCAATATGAGTGTCAGTATGTGTTTCATATTAATTGAATTGATTCTTTGAGTTAACTTAGCGTGTGCTTATTATTGGATTTTGCAAATACGGATTTTATCCGATTGATGAGCCATTTGCCTATTACTATCGTCCCATTCCAGATATCACATGCAAACAGACCGAAGGTCAACATGAGAAGTGCATAGGAGAAATCCATGATGATGTTGTGCGAGACGAACATCCAATATCCTAATTGGACTGATGCCCATACGAATAGCACTTGCAATATTCGCATGAGCAGACCCTTGGCACCGCTTATAAGGAAGAGATTGATGGACACTATGACGAGGCACAGTATAAAAGCAATAATGATATTATAGCTATGCGGTATCGGTGTCATATAAGCCTGATCAAGTATGGTGGCAAGGGAATGAGCATGAATCATCACACCGGACATGCTGATGCTGACCGGGGTGGGATGGAGATCGGAAGGTTCGTTAAGCGCTCCGATCATTACGATTCGGTCGCGCAACAGATCTGCGTTGTCAATCAGTTCGCTCGGCTGTAATAGTCGAAACCGACGGGAATGATAACTGATATTCTCGAATTCATTGCCACGTTCGTCGAGCACCTTTGCCGCATCCGGATTCACGGCACGGGCGACTGCCGCTGCCATAGAGGGCATATCCTTGCCGTCAGCCATGGGGAAATAGACCTGCATTTCCCTGATTACGCTTTTATGGAATTTGGAAGGCAGATTCGCAGCTGCGTAGATGGTCGTGGAGTCAGATAGTGAGTGGTAAAAGAACGAAGTGTTGGCAATAGTGAAGGTGTCAACTGATTCCGAGATTCTCTTCAGCGAGACCGGTTGTATTATCATGGGGCACTCGCCGATAGCCCTCAGAAGCGGTTCATCGCCCTCACGTGGCTCATCGAACATTACGTCGAGGCACACGGCCTTCGCTCCGGCAAGTGTAGCGATGGAGATAATGTCGGCTATCTCGTCACGATTACTTTCGTCTATATTGACAATTACAATATTGTCGTCAAGGTGGCTCACAGCGCGAGAGTCGGCGACTAAATTATAGAAGTCGGTAATAGTGAAATCGTTTCGCTCGGGTACAGAGAAAAAAGCAGAAGTCGATGCCAATAGCGGCGACAACATTATACTCGAAAGAAAGAACGCCAATAACGTAATGACGCACGCCATTGTCATCCGCGATAGGACTCGGAGAACTTTTTTGTGCGGTGCATTTTTCAGCGCGTTCATGTGAATGTTGAAAGTTGCTTGGTCTATTTGTATATGGTGCAAAAGTAGTGAAAAAGTGGCAATTACGAAAGTTCTACACGTAGATTTTTTGATGAGGCCAGGGCGTTAGGTAAAAGTCGGGCATTACAGACTGGATTGCGACTAATTGTATATGTATGGATTCTATAAATATGTGATGTAT
>CAZNBC010000003.1:9376-20548 GCA_964571125.1 uncultured Bacteroides sp. | reverse complement strand
TTGGTAAAACATATATTCTGAAAGAATTCGGAGAGCGGGAGTTTGACAATATGGTGTATATCAACTGCTATAAAAACGCGGCGGTTGAAGCCCTGTTTTCAACATCCAAGGATGTGAACAGCCTGCTGCTGGGCCTTTCTGCCCTGAGCGGTGAGGAAATCAAAGAGCACAGAACCCTTGTGTTTATGGATGAGGTGCAGGACATACCCGATGTCATTGCCTCGCTGAAATACTTTTGCGAAGATGCGCCGGGAGTGGCTATCGTCACGGCGGGCTCGCTATTGGGAGTACAGAATATGGAAGGCCGGCCTTTCCCTACCGGTAAGGTTGATATCATGCACATGTATCCAATGACCTTCGTAGAATTTCTCGAAGCCCTCGGAGAGAGCAATTTGGCTGAATTGATAAAGCGACCGGGCCATGAGGAGGTGATCAATGCGTTGCTACCCAAGTGTAATGAACTGCTCCGGCAGTATTACTTCGTCGGTGGCATGCCGGAAGCTGTAGCGGAATTTGTAAGAAGTCATACACCTGAATATGTGCGAAAGATTCAGCTTGACATTCTTGCTGCTTACGATGCCGACATTGCCAAGCACGCCGGCGTAGAAACGCAGAAAGCCCGACTGGTATTTCAGTCCATTCCGGCACAATTAGCCAAGGAAAACAAGAAATTCGTTTTCGGGGCGCTGAGAAAAGGGGCCCGCGCCGCCGAGTATGAAAATGCCATACAATGCCTCGTTGACGCCGGTTTGGTGTATAAGGTCAACCGTGTCTCCAAAGTAGACTTGCCGCTGAAATTCTACATGGATATGAGTGGATTTAAGCTTTTCGTATTGGACGTAGGACTACTTGGCGCCATGACCCAAGTGGCACCGGCCATGATGCTGATTGGCGACAATGTCTTCTCGGAATATAAAGGCGCTTTTACAGAGAACTATGTGCTGACCCAGATGGTAGCGGTGCCCGATACCGTGGTGGGGTATTACTCCAAAGACAACTCCACGATGGAACTTGATTTCGTAGTTCAGGCAGGCAGCCACCTGTTGCCTATAGAAGTTAAGGCCGAAGAAAACGTCAAGTCGCGCTCCCTCAGGCAATTCATCACCGTTGATAAGGCCGGCAGCGGTCTGCGAGGCATTAGGTTCTCCATGAAAGGCTTTGAGCGTCAGGATTGGGTAGAAAGTGTGCCCCTTTGCGCTGCAGGAGCATTTGTGGAGCGCCTTACCCGTAGCTGAAGCAAGACAGCTATCACGCGACTTCGTTGCACTCCCCTTGCCAAATCATTTTGTGAAAATCAAGATTAAGGCAAGAGAAGTTATCAACAAGTTATCAACACTCTGTCAACAGGGGTGTGAATAATTCGGTTTGCCAATCCAGAGGGTTAGCCGTAACTTTGCATTACCATTTGGAAGCCCTGGTGGCGTCCATGCAAAACCAATCACAACACCCTGTAAATGAGCGACATCATCCAACAATTACCCGATTCGGTAGCAAATATGATTGCTGCCGGAGAGGTGATTCAAGGCCCGGCCTCGGTGGTGAAGGAGCTGGTGGAGAACGCCGTTGATGCCGGCGCAAAATCCATCACCATCATCATCAAGGATGCCGGACGTACGCTCATACAGGTGATTGACGACGGATGCGGCATGAGCGAGACAGACGCCCGTATGGCGTTTGAGAAACATGCCACTTCGAAGATAACCCGTGCCGACGATCTTTTCGACCTCCATACCATGGGGTTCAGGGGCGAGGCACTGGCGTCAATAGCCGCCGTGGCGCAGATAGATCTGCGCACCATGCTGCGCGGACGTAACGTGGGGACTCGCATCCTTATCAACGGCTCGGTAGTGGAGAGTCAGCAGCCCGAAGCATGCACCCCCGGCAGCAATATGATGGTGAAGAATCTTTTCTTCAACCTCCCCGCCCGCCGGCGTTTCATGCGTAAGGACAGCGTAGAGTTCACCGCCATACTGAAAGAGTTCGAACGCCTCGCGCTTGTCAATCCCGATTTGGAGCTCACCCTGATGCACAACGACAAGGTGTATCATCAGCTCCTGAAAGGTACCCTCAAGCAGCGTATCGTCAACCTCTTCGGCAAGGGGCTTGACAAACAACTGTTGCCTGTGCATACCGAGACTTCACTGGTGAGCATAGACGGTTTCGTGTCGCTCCCCGAGGCGGCCCGTAAACGCAATCCGCTTGAGTTTTTCTTCGTCAACGGACGCAACATGCGCCATCCCGGTTTCCACAAGGCAGTGATGCTCTGCTACGAAAACCTCATTCCTGCCGACGAACGTCCCAACTACTTCATCAACTTCACGGTGGAGCCATCAACCATTGATGTCAACATCCACCCCACCAAGAGTGAGATAAAGTTTCAGAACGAAAGCGCCATCTGGCAGATACTCACCGCTGCGGTCAAGGAAGCACTCGGAAGGTTCAATGCGGTGCCCGTCATTGATTTCGACTCGGCAGCCGACATGCCCGACATACCGGCGTTCGGCTCGGAGACAATAGGCAGCGCCCCAGGCATTGACCTTGACACCTCCTACAACCCATTTGCCAAACCGACGACGGCACGCAAATCGACCCTCCCGGGAATATCCTCCTCCCCCATCACGCCCTCCAATCCACTCAAGACGGTGGCGAGCCAATGGGATAAGCTCTACAACGACTTCAACGTGCCTGACGGCGATATCCCTGCGCGACCCGACACGGTGCCCTCGCTACTAACCTCCGACGACGGCATAGGCCTTGACTCTCCGCCTCTCCCCGCCGACATCCCCTCCTCACGGTCCGTACCTCTCCCCAACGTAACACCCTCGGGAATCTCCACCGACAGCGACGCACCGCCCTCCAAGGCAGGATGCCTGCAGATCAAGAACCGCTATATAGTGGTGCCTACGCAGACGGGCATGATGGTCATCGACCAGCACCGCGCCCACATTCTGGTACTCTACACTCACTATCTTGACATGGCCGCGCGAAGCATGTTGGCCTCTCAGCGGGTTTTCTTCCCCGAAGTCCTCAGGCTTTCCCCCTCGCAACATCCGGTGATGGAGAATCTGCTGCCCGAACTTACGGCGCTCGGATTTGACGTAAGCTATTTGGGCGACTGCTCGTGGAGCATCAACGGTGCCCCCTCGGTGCTTGGCACGGCATCTCCGTCAGACACCCTGCTCAGGATGATAGACATGGCTCAGGACGCTTCGGACGATATCGGCCATACACTCCGCGAACGCATGGCGTTGCTCATGGCGAAAGCCGTGGCCGTGAAACCCTCACAGCCTCTCACCCAGGAGGAGATGGAACATATCCTCAGCGACCTGCTGCGACTTCCCTCACCAACCTACACCCCCGAAGGGCAAAAAATCATCAGCACCATAACGGCCGATGAGCTTGCCCGACTCTTTCAATAGAGCCGAAGTACGACATCCCCGGGGACTATTCACTTTAGTGACAAAATTGTTAAATAATCAGAAGTGTTGAAAAACATTAGCTATATTTGTGACGTGATTTCAGTGACACGGCATATTGAATACCTGATCACCTGCAACGACTGCGTGATCCTTCCCGGCTGGGGTGCCTTCTTGGCGCACTCCTGCGGGGCCGTCATTGCTGAAGACGGGCTGTCGATACTGCCCCCCACACGCACTGTTAGCTTCAATCCGGATATAAATCATAATGACGGTCTGGTTGTGACCAGTATCATGCGACGCGAAGGTGTGACCTACGAGACGGCTCTCAAAGCCGTGGAGGACTATGTGGCCTCACTGCGTCATCAGCTTGAATCGGAGCATGAGATTGTGTTCCCCCGCATCGGACAGTTCTCTCTTCCCGAAGAGACCCATACCGTAGCCGTGTTTAATCCGGCCTCCGATTCATTGGCTGCGGCACCCTATTGCGCACTTCCTAAAGTGCATCTTCATCCGCTTGAAGAGATATCTGCCGACAATATCAGCTCGGATTCTGCCGCTAATACCGGCTCCGATGACCACCGCACAGGATTCATTCTCCCCCTCAAGTTGCGTAAGGCCATGCGCGTAGCCGCCGCATCGGCTGCCATTTTAGCCCTCGGTGCAGTGCTTACCACCCCCGTTATCGTGGACAATCACAGTCTCTTCGCCTCAGTTGACCCCTCGGCAGCCCTGCCTAAGGTCACCGGTCCGAAGAGCATCAGCGTCACACCCCCTACGGCCTACGAGTCTGCCTCCGAATTCATCTATGATGATAATTTCTCAGGCACACTCTCCATTGCCATCCCCGCGGAGGAAGACACGGCACACAGCATGACAGAGGTCGCTTCACGTATGCCCCACAGATACTTTCTCGTAGTGGCCTCACTCGTCACCACTGCCCAGGCAGAGAAATTCATAGCCGCGTCGGGCGACTCCACACTGCGTATACTTAAGCAGGACGGCCGCGCACGCGTGTATGCCGCCTCAGGTGCCACACTCGAAGAGGCCCAGCAGCTTAAGAGCGACAGGAGTTTCCGCGACACCTATCCCGACGCATGGGTGTACAAACAGAATAACGCACATTGATTCATCAGTTGAACCATCCTCAGATGACCAATCTTCATGACCTCCTTGTAGCACGCCGCAGCATACGCCGCTACAAAGACCAGCCCCTGACGGCTGAAGAAGTAAAACTCATAATGGAGGCCGCGCTCATGGCCCCCACATCCAAAAGCAAACGTTCATGGCAGTTCATCCTCGTTGACGACAAGGACAAGCTCACCCGCCTGGCAGGATGCAAACCTATGGCAGCCGACCCCATAGCCCGTTGCGCGCTGGCCGTAGTGGTTGCAGCCGACCCAACACTCAGCGAGCCGTGGATTGAAGACGCCTCCATCGCCGCAGCCTTCATGCAGCTTCAGGCTGCCGACCTCGGCATAGGTTCATGCTGGATACAGGTCAGAGGCCGCTTCACCGCAGACAATATCCCCTCCGAAGAATATGTGCAGGAGTTGTTAGGCATGCCCGAAACCCTCCCTGTGGAGTGCATCATCACCTTTGGCTATCCAGATGAGGAACGCAAGCCTCAGGACACCTCCAAACTGCTGTGGGAGAAAGTGCATATTGATGGATGGAAACCCCTCTGAACGCTGACCGCACCTCTCTGAAAGTCGCAATGGTGGGAGCAGGCAATGTCGCCTCGGCGCTTGCACCGGCTCTTGACGCTCTCGAAGGAGTGGAAGTCACCACCGTGTGGAGTCGTAATCCTGCCCATGCCGAAGAGCTGTCCGCCCACCTCCGCCACGCCTCCGTGGCCCGTGAACTTTCAGATATCCCTTCCGATGCCGACCTTTATCTGTTGTCGGTAAGCGACGACGCCATACCCTCCGTGGCCCGGGCCATCAAATGCGGCCCGCAGGCAGTGGCCGCTCACACTTCGGGTGGAGTTGACGCATCCGTCCTTAACTGCATGACACCGCATTACGGCGTATTCTACCCCCTGCAGACATTTACCAAGGGGGAGCCGGTGGACCTTGCCACGGTGCCGCTGTTTGTCGAAGGCTCCGACCCCGTTGCCCTTGACTTGCTTGACTCACTTGCCTCACGCATAACGCCGTTGGCCGACCACGCCGACAGTCACAGACGCGCCGTGATGCACGCTGCGGCAGTGTTCGCATGCAACTTCACCAACCATTTCCTGGCCCGTGCCGACGATATATTGCGTACCGAGGGACTTACGCTTGACGTGCTCCGTCCGTTGATAACGGAGACTATCCGTAAGGCATCGGTGATGAGTCCCCGCAGCGCCCAGACCGGCCCGGCAAGACGCAACGATTCGGGATGTATCGGACGCCACGAAGCGCTCCTGACTCCTGACCAGCGCGCGCTTTACCACACCATCTCGCAAGCCATCATAGACTACTACCGCGATGAGCAGAATTAACTACGACCTGACGCTGATACGCGGCATAGTGTTTGACGTGGACGGAGTTCTGTCCCCGTCGACGATGCCCACCTCGCCCGACGGCGCACCCCTACGCATGGTCAACGTCAAGGACGGCTATGCCCTGCAACTCGCCGCCAAACTCGGATTGAATATCTCGATACTCTCAGGCGCAGACTGCGATGCTATCAGGACACGCTATATGGGCCTCGGCATCAGTGACGTATACACCCGCGCCAGGGAAAAAGCCCCTATCCTCACCCGATGGATGGTGCAGCACGGGCTGCGCCCCGAAGAGGTAGCCTACGTCGGTGACGACATTCCCGACTATCAGGCCATGACCATGGTGGGGCTGAGTGTTGCCCCGCTTGATGCCGCAGTCGACATAAAGGCCGTGGCACGCTACATCTCGCCGGTCAACGGTGGCTACGGTGTGGCCCGTGACCTCATCGAACAGGTTCTGAGAGCCCGCGGACTATGGCGGATCGACGACACTTCACTCACATGGTAAATCCATTTTTGGTAGATGACCTATGACACCCTCCATGCTCAATCTTGACCGCTACCGCGTAATGCTCGCCAGCGCTTCGCCGCGCCGTCACGAACTTCTTAAGATGCTCGGTGTGCAGTTCACAGTCGCACCCTCCGTAGATGTCTGTGAAGTATATCCCTCATCGCTTTCCGCCGATGATGTAGCCCCCTACCTTGCCACTCTCAAGGCCGAAGCCTACCGACGCACCATGCCCGACGATGCGCTCATGATTACCGCCGACACCGTAGTGATAGCTGACGGTAAGGTACTTGGCAAACCTGCTGACGAGGCCGAGGCCATGGAAATGCTGCGTATGTTATCGGGACGCACTCACAAAGTTGTGACCGGAATATGCGTGTTCACTCCTGAGAAGATGCTCAGTGACAGGGCTGAGACCGAGGTTACTTTCGCCCCCCTCACCGAGGAGGAAATCAAAGACTACGTCACATGCTGCCGTCCGCTTGACAAGGCCGGAGCATACGGCATACAGGAATGGATAGGTGCCATCGGAGTACAGTCCATACACGGCAGCTTCTACAACGTCATGGGCCTCCCCCTCCACAAACTCTACACCTTACTCAAGGCCTTTGCTGCCTGACTATCCCTTAAAGTGATGTTAGGCTCACGCCGGCGGGAGTCACGTTGAGTAAGCGCAGTTCGCCACCGTGCAGAAGTCCGTCAGCCAACATCCGCCCGGCGGTAAGGTAAGCGGCCACACCCATTGTCATGCGCAGATTGACCTCTACACATGGGGCAATACATGAGATACCGTCATAGGTGTAGCGCATCATATCCACTCCAAGCCACCCTTTATAGTCGCGGCCTATGACATTGCCGAGAGCTTCCTCCAAAGCCGGTATAAGCTTCTGCGGCAGTTCGCCCACAATACTCCTCAACGAACTTTGGCGACCGACGACGTTTCCGCCGTATCGCCCCGCAGAATCCGTGACAAAAGCCGACAAGGCTCTATACATCACCCTACCCCCTCCGTAGCTTTCAAAAAGCATGGCGAAATCGGCTGTGCCGTTAACCCACGGCTCCACAAGAACGCTTCCCTGACGGCGTATCATCCCCTCTATCTGACCGCCAAGCGCGGCTATTCTTTTACTGTCGGCCATAACCACTCCGCGGCTGCTGCAAGACCACGGCAGTTTAATCACCACGCCACAGTAACCTATCCCCTCATAATCGCGCGCTATAGCCGTTATTTCATCAAGAGAACGCACCTCGACCGGTAAAGGAGGCACCGTTACGCCCCTCTCCTGCAGCAGCGAATTGACCTTGACGGATATGCGGCGGTGGCTGAGGGCACGGATACGCCCAACGGCCTCATCATCATACATATCACCGTCAGTTGCTCCGGCCTCACGCAGCAGTGTGCGCACATAGCTGCTCCAACCCCACGGCGAGAGTTCATAACCCGAAAGGTCGGCTTCACACACCACACGCCCATGCGCCCCGTAGAGCGAACGCATACGGTCAGCAGCCTCAAGCGTGGCCTCCCCCTGCCATTCACGGCGGGGAACAATCACCACACCATCGTCAGAGGCCCAAAGCATCGGCAGCAGACGCCCGGCACGGCCCACCGCCAAAGCACCGGCAGGAGGCGTGTAGCGCGCACCTCCGTCGGCGAGCGCCATATCATTCTCGGGACAAAAAAGCCATGCCTTCATAACGTGGATTTAAGACAAAATTAGCTAAAAAACAGCAATAATCGCAAATCGCCGATATTAGGCAAATAAAAATTTAGTACCTTTGTGGTGGCAAGTATGCCCCAATCAAAATGTCAGAATATTAACCAATTATTACACTTTTATGATAAGAAAGTCACTTAACATTTTCAGCTGCCTTCTGGCTACGTTGGCACTGGGATTCAGCGCATCAGCCGCACGTCCCGATAATGCCGCCAGAGCAGCTTATCGCGCGGCGCATCCCCGTACAAACACGGCTGTGCGTACCGCTGCACCCGCAACCCGCGTACATGCAGGTGGAAACCAGCTTTACGCCGTTCATTGTGATGCCTATGAGGGAGATCTCTGGGGATGGAGCGGTGCTGTCAAAGTTATCAGCGGTGCCAATGATCCCGAACCCGTCCATCAGTTTGATGAACTACCTTTCCAGGGTGCTTACATGAACGATAAGTTACTTGTAATTTTCCACGACCCTTCATTCGATTACAGCAATCCCGATTCTCGTGATGATTATGTTAGATACAACGTATTTGACACTGAGACATGGGAATGTCTGTCTTCAAACGAGTATCTTGCGACCGAAGAGTACATCCTTCCCTACGGTCTGACCTACGATCATACTACCGACAAGGTTTACGGCTCGTTCTATGCCAACGCATCCAGTTTTTCCACTACTGATGACGCCGCTTTCGGATACATCGACCTCACGGATACTAAGAATCCTGTGAAAATCGTAGGCGAGTTGCCCGTACGTATGCGCGCACTCACAATAGATGAGGAGGGCAACCTCTACGGTTTGAGCTACGAGGGTGACCTCTACACTATCAACAAGTTTACCGGAGCAACCGAGTATACAGGCGTCAACGTTCTCCTCCCCACCATTGACTGGGGTGAGGACATGATGGGAGATCCTTCTGCTCCTTTTGACACCTATGGCCGTGAGTCTATGTGCTGCGACTGGTCTACCGGCGATTTTTACATCTCCTACGGTGATGATGCCTGGGACACTTTCGTATCTCGCTTCTCACCCGTTACGGGCGAAGCTGAAATCGTGGCTGACTACAGTTACGAGCATGGCAACAGCAATAACAACGTGCTCACTGCACTATCTTTCCGTCAGAAAGCCGACGATGCAGGCAAGACCATCCCTGCCGTACCCACCGACCTCACTGTAAGCCCCGTAGGCATTGAGCTTAAGGCTGAAGTTTCTTTCACGCTTCCCGCGGTAACCACCGGCGGAGATGCTCTTAACGCTGACCTGACATGGACCGTCTCTGACGGTGAGAACACACTGGCTACCGGCACTGCCCACAGCGGCGAAAAGGTGACAGCCACCGTAGATTCACGCGCAGGAAGCGTAACATTCGTAGTTGTAGCCGCTCTTGACGGCGAAACCTCCAATGCCGCTACCGCCACTGCCTTCATAGGCTGCGATACACCCGTAATCAACGGTCTCCCCACCGTAAGAGTCAACGGCCAGCGCCTCACCGTAAGCTGGAATGCCGCCGTGGCTGCCAACTCAGGCAACCTCGCACCCGTGACATACAAGGTGACCCGTATGCCCGAAAACGTGGTCGTTGAAGAAGCCTGCGAAGCCGTTCGCTTCACCGATGTTATCGAGTCAGACATCAAGAGCCTCTACTACTATCTCATCCAGCCCATTGCCGGCGAGATAGCCGGCGAGAGCGTGGAATCACGCAGCGTATATGCAGGCAAGTACATCGGCATGCCTCTCAACGAGCCCTTCGATGACGAGAAGCGCTTCCTCGAGTACCCCGTGATTGACGCCAACAACGACGGCAACATCTGGGAATACTCCACAAAATATGATGGCGTAGCCATGTATCCCGGCAACTCCAAGCCCGCCGACGACTATCTCCTCATCGGTCCCTTCGCTATGGAACAGGGCATGACCTACTCATTCCACATGTCAGCCGACGGACACAACGTCAAGGAGAAGATAGCCGTATATGTCGGCACCGATCCCGACGATGTAACATCATTCGCCACCGAACTTGTAGCTCCCACCGTCCTTGACCCCGCTCAGGGCACCAAGGTATTCGACGAGGAATTCTCTCCCGCCGTTTCAGGTGACTACTACTTCGGCATCAAGGCTTGCACCACCGGCGCGTCACAGTTCATCTATGTATATGAAGTAGAGATTAGCGGCACCACCTCGGGAACCATTACTGTCAACCCCGGCACAGGTATAGGTGAAGCCGGTGAATACACCCTCGACATCACTTCAGGCCGTGGCGTAATCCGTATTGACGGATGTATCGGTGAAGAAGTGGCCGTATACACCGCGACCGGTCTCTGTGTTGCCAAGACCAAGGCCGAAGGCGCTGTAGAGATTCCCGTTGCCGCAGGAGTATACGTGGTTCGCGCCGGTGACACTGCCACCAAGGTAGCCGTTCGCTAATCACTCTATCATCATTGACGATTTCACTACGAATGAAAAAAATATTCACAACCCTTATGATGGCAGCCGCAGTCTCAATGACTGCGACTGCTTCTATACAGGGCCACTTCATGTTGCCGTCATTCCCTCAGAACGGGGAGACGGTGTCAGGCTCGTGCGCCCTCACACGTCCCGCCAAGGGCACCGGGGTCAAGGACTCCCCACTGCGCCTTGGGGAACGTACACCTCTCCTACCCCCGTTCATCGAGGTATTTGACGACTATCCCGCCAATAGTTATCAGGAGCAGTTTGAACGCTACTTCCAGACCATCAATGCCGACGGAGACCTCAACACCAGCGGCACCGACCGCTCATGGGGATTCTATAACTACAACGGAGTATCCGGCGACCGTAAGTTCAGCAAATGCGCCTACCTCCTGTACCCCATCAAGGTACCCCGCTGTGACGACTGGCTGATTCCCCGCGCCATCAAGCTCGAGGAAGGTAAGTATTACCGCGTGACCATGGACGTGTCGCTCTTCTCGGAATTCGGCACCCACACTCTGGAAGTCAAGATGGGTGAGTTTAACGACGCAGAAGGTATGACTGACGATCTCATACCCGCCACTAAGGTCACCTCCATAACC
>CAZNBC010000003.1:5942-9366 GCA_964571125.1 uncultured Bacteroides sp. | reverse complement strand
ACGGCATCTCCGACCGCTCAAGCAGCGACGGCAACTCCCTCTTCGTTGACAATATCGCGATGGAGGCCGCCCGCACCGGCCGTGAGCCCGGTAAGGTGACCGACCTGACCTTTGTCAATGACCCCAACGGTACCCCTTCGGTAGACATCAGTTTCAAGGTTCCCACCGTAGGTGTCGACGGCAAAGCCATCACGGGAAATGTCACCGTCAATGTGCGCCGCGATAACGAGATAATCAAGACCTTCAATTCTACTATAGGCCAGTCCCTGACCCTAACCGACCGTCTGGACGAGCGCTCACTCCACGTCTACTCTTTCGAGGCTGTCAATGCCGCCGGAGCAGGATGTGAATACAAGGTGAATCACTACGTGGGCATGCACGCCCCCGCAGCGCCGGTTGTCACCACCATTTCAGAACCTGAAATCGGCAAGGTGTATCTGAAATGGGAAGCGCCCACCACCGACATCAACGATGTGCCTCTCAACAGTGAGAATCTTCGTTACAACATCTACGCCACCAATGCTACCGGATACGAGCTCATAGAGAGCGGATATGAGGGTACCGATATCACCCTTAACATCAAAATCGGTCCTGACGAGCAGGATGTGGTTATGCTGGCTGTTACCGCCATGCTTAACGGCGAAGAATCAGCTCGCGGCCTCAGCGACATCCTCTTTGCGGGTTACCCCTACATGTTGCCCCTGCAGCAGCACTTCACAGGCCAGGCAGGCGAACCCGTTCTGGGTGCGAACACCACTCCCGGAGTGACCTGGGGCATCTATGACGAATTCTCCGACCCCAAGGCTCAGGACGAAGACGGATATTACATCTGTATGGTAGGTTCCGAGGAAGACCAGTATGGCGAGCTCCTGACCGGTAAGATAGACCTTCGCGACGTAGACGCTCCTTTCCTGAGTTTCTACACCTATATCTATGACCAGGATGAGAATATCATCTCTATCAAGGTTGTGGACTGCGAGACTGAGGAAACCACCACCGTCAAGGAGTTTGAGCTGCTTGAGCTTAATTCGCTCGGCTGGACCCGTCTGATGTGTCCCCTGAAAGAATTCTCAGGCAAGGTGGTGCGCTTGGTTATCGGTGCCAAAATCGTAAGCCACGGTTATATTCCCATTGACAACATGCTCGTTGACGTCCTCTACGAGACCGATCTGTGTGTTGACCGTGTGAATTATACCCGTCAGGCTACTTCCGATGAGCCTTACGAAGTGAGAGCCGTGATATCGAACATCGGCTCACGCGACGTAGACTCATACACCGTACGACTCCTCTGCGACGGCAAGACCATCGACACCTACGACGATATCGAAGGTCTCGCCTCGTTCACCTCCAACGAAGTGCTCCTCACCGGCAAATTCAATGCCGCCAGCCCCGAGATGCCCACATTCATGGTGGAGGTTATGGTTGACCGTGACGGTGACCCTGACAACAACCTGTCGGATCCCTTCAACATCACCTTCATCGCTCCCTCTCATCCCGTGGTTAACGATCTCCAGGCTGATGAATCAGGCTCGAGCGTGACCCTCCGCTGGTCAGCTCCCGACCTCACCAAGGCAGCTCCCGAGGAGAAGACCGAGGATTTCGAAAGCTATCCCGCCTTCACCACCACTCTCGAAGGATTCACAATGATTGACGCCGATCAGGCATACATCGCAGGATTGAAGAATATTGACATGCCTGTTGACGAAACCAAGCAGGCTTACTGGACCATGAACACGGATGATCCCTACGGATTCCTCTACACCAGAGGTCACAGCAGCCTATTCACCATGGCATCGGTAAACAGCTCGGGACGCCCCGTTACCAACGACGACTGGCTCATATCGCCCGAACTCTACGGCGGACGCCAGACCATCTCATTCTGGGCATGCTCACAGAGCATCCAGTACGGCTACGAGACTTTCGAGGTATATGCCTCATGGACCACTCCCGAAAAGAGCGCGTTTAAGAAAGTGATGCTCGAAACTGAAGTGCCCGAAACATGGGAACAGTACTTCGTAACCCTCTCCGAGGGAGCGAAATACTTCGCCATACGTTGCACCTCGAACGACTGCCTGATGTTCACCCTCGATGATATCACCTTCATCCCCAAGGGTGAGCCCCGCGCACTCAAACTGTTGGGCTACAACATCTACCGCGATGGCGAGTGCCTCAACAGCGAACCGGTGACCGACACCACATTCGTCACCACACGCGACGGAGCGGGCAACACCTTCTTCGTCACCGCCGTATACGACCGTGGCGAATCGGCAGCCTCCAATCTCGTGCTCATTGGCACCCACTCGATTGACGGCGTCACCGCCGACAACGATGCCCCCGAGGAATACTACGACCTCCGCGGCATACGTGTCAACCCCACGTCACTCACCCCCGGCATCTACATCCTGCGCCGCGGCAGCACAGTGACCAAACACGTCGTACGCTAACCCCACGTGCCTAACAGCCGTCCCCCTTACTTAACTGCAACCGAGACCATCCCGGTTGCAGTTTTTTTATATATCATCTATCCCAACTTCTTTTATACAGTTCTTTATTCATATGACCTCTCCTCTCATATTATCCAGGGGGATCATCCTATTAGTTTTAGGGTAGTCAGCTTGCCGTGGGGATTCTCCTCGCGGAGCACCGGAGGTGCGTGATTTTGGTTAACCGTGCATGACCGGAGGGAATGCACGGATACATAGTCTAAAGGCGATGAGTCGCGGCGCGACGGCGTTGTGATAATTATGGGAGATTACTATATTTGCACAAAAATCAATCTTGCCATGAGTAAAGTTGCTGCATATTACCACATAGTGTTCTGCACAAAGAGAAGGGAAAAAACCATCCCCCTGCAATATAGGGAGGATGTATATCGATTCATATGGAAGATAATAACTGATGCTAAATGTAAGCTCATACGCATCGGAGGGATACAAAACCATATACACATTCTGTTAGACCTTCATCCTGATATAGCACTGTCAGTTTTGGTAAGGACAATCAAATCGTTTTCAAGCGGGTGGATGCATCGCGACAGTAAGTTCAGGTACTTTGAGGGATGGGCTTCCGGCTACTTCGCATGCAGCGTGTCACCTGAGGAAAGAATGAGCGTCATCGAATACATCAATGGCCAAGAGGAACATCACTTGCATCACCGTCTTGAGGATGAGTTTAGGAGGTTGTATTCAGCGGTAGGTATTGACTACGATGAGCGCGATATGCAGTAGATACAATCACAACGCCGTCGCGCCGCGACTCATCGCCTGTAGACGCTATATCCGTGCATTCCCTGCGGTCATGCACGGTTAACCACCATCACGCACCTCCGGTGCTCCATTAGGATAACGCCGCCATCATCCGAGGATAATAATAACCCGCTGTTAACGGAGATACTATGGAGCTGACATTAACGAGCGTAATTTGA
>CAZNBC010000003.1:0-5842 GCA_964571125.1 uncultured Bacteroides sp. | reverse complement strand
ATAACCCGCTGTTAACGGAGATACTATGGAGCTGACATTAACGAGCGTAATTTGATGCATCGGTTATTTTTTTGTACTTTTGTGGTAATCCCATGAATTACCCCGAAGAATGAGCGACGAATATACTCCGGAAGAATTAGATGACGATGTAGACACGGGCGACGCCTCGGAAGGCGGATTCGAGTCCGTACTTGTAGACCTCAATGATGACGTGGTGCGCCATCAGCTGCGAGGCATGTACCAGAGCTGGTACCTTGACTACGCTTCCTACACCATCCTTGACCGCGCCATACCCCACATTGACGACGGCCTGAAGCCTGTGCAGCGACGCATACTTCACTCCATGAAGACCCTTGACGACGGGCGCTTCAACAAGGTGGCCAACATCGTAGGTAACACCATGCAATACCATCCCCACGGTGACGCATCCATCTACGGCGCGCTCGTGCAGCTTGGACAGAAGGACCTTCTGGTAGAGACTCAGGGTAACTGGGGCAACGTGCTTACAGGTGCTTCTGCCGCGGCGGGACGATATATCGAAGCCCGTCTGAGCCAGTTTGCACTTGACGTACTCTTCAACCCCAAGGTCACGCAATGGACCCCCAGCTATGACGGCCGAAAGAAGGAGCCGGTGACTCTGCCGGCGAAATTTCCCCTGTTGCTGTCGCAGGGAGTGGGAGGTATCGCCGCAGGCCTGTCATCGCTCATTCTGCCCCATAACTTCAACGACATTCTTGACGCGTCCATAGCTCATCTGCGTCAGGAACCGTTCGAGCTATACCCCGACTTCGTCACCGGTGGATTTATTGACGTAAGCCGCTACAACGACGGTGCACGCGGAGGCCGCGTAAGAGTCCGTGCCAAAATAGAAAAGGTGGACAACCGCACACTCTCCATCACCGAGATACCCTACGGCCTCACTACCGGCACACTCATAGAATCCATCATCAAAGCCTACGAAAAAGGCAAGATAAAGATACGCAAGGTTGATGACAATACTGCCGAGACCGCCAATATCGTAGTCTATCTCCAACCCGGCACATCAAGCGACAAGACCATCGACGCGCTCTATGCCTTCACCGACTGTGAGGTTTCGATAGCGCCCAACTGCTGCGTCATCTACGACAACAAGCCTCACTTCCTCGGAGTGAGCGAGGTGCTGCGCCGGAGCGTACAACGCACTCTCGACATACTCCACGACGAGCTCACCATACAGCTCAACGAAATAAGCGAACAGCTCCACTTCGCCACTCTCGAACGCATCTTCATCGAAGAACGCATCTATAAAGACCGCGAATTTGAGGAAAGCGCCTCGAAGGAGGAAGCAATCGCCCACATTGACAAGCGCCTCGAACCGTGGAAACCACGCCTCATACGTGAGGTAACCGAGGATGACATACAGCGCCTGTTTGACATCAAGATGGGCCGCATCCTGCGCTTCAACTCCCGTCAGGCCGACGAGCAGATCGCCCTCTACAACGAAAAAATCAAGGGCCTGCGCTACAATCTCGACCATCTCACCGACTACGCCATCAAATGGTACGAGAACCTCAAGGAGAAATACGGCCACGCCTATCCGCGCCACACCGTCATAAGGAGCTTCGACAACATCGAAGCTGCCAATGTGGCCGATGCCAACGAGAAGCTCTACATCAACCGTGAAGAAGGCTTTATAGGCACCGGACTCAAAAAAGACGAATACATCTGCTCATGCTCGTCAATTGACGACGTGATAATCTTCTACCGCGACGGCAAATATAAGGTAGTGAAGGTGCAGGACAAGATATTCGTTGGCAAAAACGTGCTGTATGTCAACGTGTTCAAGCGCAATGACAACCGCATAGTCTACAACGCCATCTATCAGAACGGCAAGGGTGGCACATACTTCATGAAGCGCTTCAACGTGACCGGAGTGACCCGTGACCGCGACTACGACCTCACGCAGGGCACACCCGGCTCGAAAGTAGTGTGGTTCTCGGCCAACCCCAACGGCGAAGCCGAAGTGGTGAGGGTGACCCTCAAGCCCAAGCCACGCCTGAAGACCCTGCAGTTTGACATAGACTTCAGCCAGCTCGCCATCAAGGGAAAGGCCGCGCAGGGCAATATCGTGACCAAGAACGAAGTTCACCGCTTCACGCTCAAAGAGAAAGGACGCTCCACGCTTGGCGGACGCGAAGTGTGGTTTGACCGCGACGTGCTGCGCCTCAATTACGACGGCCGCGGCGAACTCCTCGGTGAGTTCCAGCCCGACGACCAGGTACTGGTGGTGCTTGACAACGGCGAATTCTACACCTCATCGTTCGATGTGGCCAACCACTACGATGACAACATCATGCGTATCGAGCGCCTGCAACCCAAAAAGGTATGGACCGCCGTGCTCTTCGACGCCGACCAGGGATTCTACTACCTCAAGCGCTTCACTTTTGAGCCATCGGCCAAGCGCCAGCGCTTCATAGGCGAAAACGAAAAGTCGCGCCTGCTATACCTAACCGACGAACCCGGCGCACGCTACCGCATAGTGTTCGGCGAAGAGGAAGGAGCACGTGAGCCCCTCGATGTCACCGCCAAAGACTTCATAGCCGTGAAGTCATTCAAGGCCAAGGGTAAGCGCCTGACCAACTTCGATTTCCTGCGCATTGACGCCCTCGACCCCATAGAGGTGGAGGATGCCGAATGGACCGAAAGTGACGAAGCCTCCGAAAATGCCGAAAACGAATCGGCTGACGAAACCGCCTCCGAAAACATGACTGAGGAGAAGTCGGATGACGAAATCCGCGATGAACTCACCGGACAGGGCCGCATATTCTAAA
Source organism: uncultured Bacteroides sp. (assembly GCA_964571125.1). Classification (GTDB taxonomy): domain Bacteria; phylum Bacteroidota; class Bacteroidia; order Bacteroidales; family Muribaculaceae; genus Paramuribaculum. The sequence continues at coordinate 3,032 of CAZNBC010000003.1, read as the reverse complement.
CCTCATAGTCCCTACCGTGACCTCTTAAAAACTCACCATGACCATCTCACGCCTTAAATCACTGCTCCTACTCGCCGTGGCCTCCATCACCATCACCGGAAATACCGCCACGGCTGAGGACAAAGTGCCTGTGATTCGTCCCGTCACCTCGGCATACACAATCGAAGCCGGGAGCATACACCTTGCCGACACATACCTCACCCCGCTCCGTTACTCGGGATGGTCTACGGCACTGAGCTACGAACGCATGCAGGCCATGCGCTTCGACCCCGAGCGATGGGTAATGAGGCTCACCGCGTCTTTCTCGCTTGAAAAGACCAACAATCCCGCGAAAAACGCATCGGTGTGGGGCATCGAGGCCGATGCCTCATGGGCCATGCTGCGACGTTTTCGCCTCTCGGCCATTCCCTCCCTGACACTTGCCGCCGGAGGAAGTGCCGAACTGACCGTAGGCGCCCTCTACAGCACACGCAACGGCAACAATCCCGTGTCGGCCAAAGCCTCCGCCACCATCGGACTCACCGGCTATGCGGCATATAACCTCACCTTGGGGAGACTCCCCATTACGCTGCGCTATCAGCCAACACTCCCCGTCACGGGAGCATTCTTCTCGCCCGACTACGGCGAACTGTATTACGAAATCTACCTCGGCAACCATTCGGGACTGGCTCATGCCGCGTGGTGGGGCAATTACTTCAGGCTCGACAACCTCGTCACCGCCGATCTCCACTTCGGAGGTACCTCGCTCAGGATAGGTTATCACGGCAACATACTCTCCACCAAAGTCAACGACATCGTGACACGCAACATCTCTCACCGGGCCGTGATAGGTATTTCCGGCGAATGGATGAGCATAAACCGCCGGCATCCACTATCGAAGGAAGCCCGAATGATTTCCGCACTCTACTGATTCCCCCCATCTTCGTATCCTCCTTATGTCACACTATTCCCTACGACACATATTCACCGGAGTCCTGACAGCCCTGCTATGGATATTCCTCCCCTCATGTCACGAAATAGAGGAATACGCCAATGACCCTAAAGGCAACTTCGAGGCTCTTTGGGAAACCATAGACCGCCACTACTGCTTCCTTGACGAAAAAGGTTTGGACTGGCAGGAAGTGCATGACCGTTACGCCCCGCAAATCTACGACGGCATGACGCGGCAGCAGCTCTTCTGGGTGTGCTCGCGTATGCTTGACGAACTGCGTGACGGCCATACCAACCTCTCCACCCCATTCGCCACATCATACTATCGCAAATGGTGGAGCGACTATCCGCAGAACTACAACGAGCGCCTGATACAGGAGCACTACTTCAACTTCAACTACACCTCCATCGGGTCAATAGACTACGGGCTGCTTGCTCAGGGCGTGGCCTACATGCGCTACTCCTCCTTCGCCTCCGGAATAGGTGACGGCAACCTCAACTACATCCTGCAGCTCATGCGCACCGCCGTGGGACTGATAATAGATGTGCGTGACAATGGCGGAGGCGACATCACCAATGTGGAGACCCTCGTGCGCCGCTTCATCTCGGAAAAGACCCTCGCGGGATACATCTCACACAAGACAGGCCCGGGCCACAGCGACTTCTCCGAGCCGTTCCCCTACTACTTTGAGCCGGCACGTACGGGCTGCCTGGTGTGGACCAAACCTGTCATCGTGCTCACCAACCGCGGCACATTCAGCGCCGCAAACAACTTCGTGTCAATCATGAAGCTGCTCCCCAACGTCAAGGTCGTGGGCGCCACTACCGGAGGTGGCTCCGGAATGCCCTTCAGTTCCGAACTGCCCAACGGCTGGGGCATCCGTTTCTCAGCATGTCCCGTCACCGATGCTCTCGGCCGTTCCACCGAATTCGGCGTGGAACCTACCGAAGGCTGTGCTGTCGACATGGACCCCGCGGATATGCTACTCGGACGCGACACCATACTTGACTTCGCCATAGCCCTGCTCCAGTCCTCAGCCGACTGACCCGCAAAGACTCCCGACTAATCTAATATAGTGGACGGTAAGGGCAAAATAAGGAGCTTAGGATTGCGGTTGATAAAGAAAAAATCGTAATTTTGTCCCTGCTATACGTACATTGCCGCCACCCCGCGCGGCGCCGATGTATGTAGGCGCAACAGACTTAAATCTAAAAACGAAAGATATATACTTCAAGGAAATATCATTATTCCATTTCAAATATTATGGCAGAAAAGAATGAAAAATTGTTTGACCAGTTCCCCCCGGTGACCACCGAGGAGTGGCGTGCCAAAGTGGAAGCCGACCTTAAGGGCGCTCCCTTTGACAAAAAACTGGTCTGGCGCACCAACGAAGGCTTCAACCTTCAGCCCATGTACAGAGCTGAGGATACAGCCGATTTCACCACCACCGACTCACTGCCCGGCGAATATCCCTTCGTGAGAGGTACTCGCCTTGACAATGACTGGCTGTCACGTCAGGAAATTCTCGCTGACAATGCCACCGAAGCCAATGCCAAAGCTCTCGACGTGCTCACCAAAGGCATCAACTCACTGGGATTCACCGTAAAGAACGTTGATGAAAAGGAAGTTGCCACACTGCTCGAAGGCATTGACCTCAAGACCGTAGAACTCAACTTCCGCTGCTGCCCCCGCCATGCCGTAGAGCTCGCCCGCATCGTGGTAGACTATGTGAAGGCACACGGCGCTGCCGAGGAATTCCGCGGCTCCATCGACTTCAACCCCTTCCGCAAGGAACTCAAGCACGGCAAACCCTTCCCCGGCGACATCACCGCCATGGCCAAGGAGCTGCTTGAGATAGCCGAACCCGTCAAGGGACTCAAAGTGCTTGCCGTTGACTCAGTAATGCTCAGCGACGCAGGCTCATACATATTCCAGGAACTCGGCTACGCTCTCGCATGGGGCGCCGAGTGGCTCACCCTCCTCACCGAAGCCGGTGTAAGCATTGACAAAGTTGCTCCCCGCATCAAGTTCAACATGGGTGTGTCATCCAACTACTTCATGGAGCTGGCCAAATTCCGTGCCGGCCGCATGCTTTGGGCTC
>CAZNBC010000002.1:18403-22288 GCA_964571125.1 uncultured Bacteroides sp. | reverse complement strand
TTGCCGAGGGAATACAGACTATCCTGCGCCGCGAGGGATACCCCCATCCCTACGAGACCCTCAAGCAGCTCACCCGCACCAACTCGGAGGTGACCGCCGAGAGCATAGCCGCTTTCATAGACACCCTTGAAGTGAGCGACAGCGTTAAGGAAGAGCTGCACCGCCTCAGCCCCTCGACCTACGTGGGATATTGATAGACCGATTACATCAACCACATAGAGGCTATGCACGATTCCGTCCACGGCGCGTGCATAGCCTCATAGTTATATTTCGAGTTATATATTGACGATGAACCCTACCTCCGAATTCTTTGACTCCAAGGCTGCGGGATGGGATGAGGATAATACCCTGTCCACCCCCGGGAAAATAGCATGTGTGCTCCACGCTGCCGGAGTGCGCGAGAATGATGCCGTGCTTGACGTAGGCACAGGCACCGGAGTGCTGCTGCCTCATATAGCCGCGAGTATCGGATGTGGCGGAGCCATCACGGCCGTTGACCTCTCGTCAGGGATGCTTGCGCGCGCTCACGACAAATTCGCCTCCCTGCCATGCCGCATTCAGTTCATGCTGGCCGACGTGGAATGTGACTATATCGCAGACACCTACGACCGCATATTCCTGTACTGCATCTATCCTCATCTCCACCAACCCATAGAAACACTCATGCGGCTTGCCGAGCATAATCTGCGCCCGGGTGGAACCATCACCATAGCCCATCCCATGAGCCGTGCGTTTCTCAACGATGTGCATCGCCACGTTCCCGTTCACTCCAGCGATCTCCCGGCCGCCACGGAACTTGCCGCAATCCTCGCCGCCCACGGCTTCACCCCCACAACAATAGAAGAGAGCGACAACCTCTACATCGTCACTCTCCGCAAATAACCGCTCCATACCCATCAAATCCATACACCTGAGTAACATACATAGCCCCGAGCGCCACCAATTCGGTTGGTTCTCGGGGCTACGTATATTATGCCACTCTCGGGACCGGATTATTGAGTCAATAAAAAACGTGGGCTGAAATTGCCACACCTTTGGTTGATGGTCCTGAGAAAACCTTGAGATGCAGGTATAGCAAGCGACACCCACGCATATGCGCGATATTCAATAATGGTCCACCTCTGTGGATGATGCAAAATTAGAAACATCTTTCCTATTATGCAAGTACGCAGGGGAGGTGTTGGAAAAAATGTGTACTTTTGCATAGATAATCCTTAAAATTGAGCGGATTCGTTGATATAGCGAACGAAGCCGATTTTTTATAGAGAATGAAGCCGATTTTCTTGATAGGATATATGGGCTGCGGAAAGACCACCCTGGGGCGTGCCCTCGAGGAAGCTACGGGCCTGAAGTTCATTGACCTCGACGACTACATTGAGGCGAGCGCCGGCATGTCGGTCACCGAATGTTTCGCCCGCTTAGGCGAGGATGGCTTCCGCGCGGCCGAACGCGACGCGCTGCGTGAGATTGCCGACAAGGAAGATGTAGTGATAGCTTGCGGAGGAGGGACTCCATGTCATTTTGACAACATGGAGGTGATGAACTCAAGGGGCACTACCGTGTGGCTCAACGCTTCGCAGGGACGTCTCTACGAGCGACTCATCGTGGCGCTTGATAACCGCCCTCTCCTTAAGGACAAGTCACCCGACCAGCTCAAGTCCATCATAGACCGCTCACTCAAGGAACGGCATCCCTACTACTCGCAGGCACATTACATGCTCCCCTCCGACTTGCTCGAAAATCCGCGCGAGATAGCCGGCACAATCCATCAGTTTCTACAACTCGTCGGGCTTCACCACCTGATGTAACATTTCTCCACATATGACCTACTCCCCTACCCCACAGGAACAACCCTCGGCCACGGCATGTGCGCGCAAGAGGCTCACCATAGGATTACCGTCAAGCTCTGACGCTTCGGAGCGCCGCTTCCCTCTCACCCCCGAAGGGGCGGGAATCCTCGTGGAGCAGGGGTTTACCGTCAACATTGAGGAGGGAGCCGGCAAGCCGATACATTACACCGACCGCCAGTATGCTACCTGCGGAGCCTCAATAACCTCACGCGGCGAGGCATTGCGCTCCGATGTGGTGATACACCTGTCGCCGCTTCAACCCTGCGATGTGATGCAGATGCGCCGTGGAGCCATGTTGCTCACTCTGCTTCAGCCCTGGCGACAGACCGCCGAAGGGATACGCGCGCTGCTTTCTCGCGGCATAATGGGTGTGGCTCTCGACCTCATTGAGGACCGACGCGGCAACCGTCCGTTTGCCGAAATCCTGGCCGAGGTGGCAGGACGCGCATCTGTGGCCATAGGGTCATCGCTGCTGGCAGACGCCGTGCATGGCAAGGGAATACTGCTCGGCGGCATAGCGGGAGTGGTACCCTGCGAAGCCACGGTGATAGGCTCTGGCATAGCGGCCTGTGCGGCTGCACGCACTGCAATCGGCAACGGGGCCATAGTACGCATGTTTGACAACGACACCTACTCACTGCGCAATGCCTGCCGCGAGCTTGGCCCTGGACTCATAGCCTCGGCGCTCCATCCGCGCGTGTTGCGCTCGGCCCTGCGCACCGCCGACATAGTGATATGTGGCGACCTCTCACCCGAAACACACGGTTTTAACGGCATAGGCACCGACATTGTGGCCGAGATGAAGCGGGGAGTAATCATCTTCGACCTCAGCGACCGATGTGGCAACACCTTTCCGTCGCTCCGCTGCGTAGACCTTGCCTCAATGTCGCCCCTCGATCTTGACCCCTCGCAGCCTTCACGCGTGGTCTATGTCAATGCCGGAAGCGCGGTGCCACGCACCTCGGCCATGGCCCTGAGCAACACCTTCATCACAATGTTCTCCGACATTCTGTCATGCGACGGGGTAATCAACACCCTGCGCCTTGTGCCGGGCATACAGAAGGCAGTGTTCACATTTATGGGCAAGACCGTCAATACCGATATAGCAGCCATAGCGCATATGCGTCCCCTTGACATATCCATATTCCTGACCCTGTCGTAACAAATCGCCTCGTTATGCCGAAAAAGAAATACTATGTAGTCTGGGAAGGGTACGAAACCGGCGTATTCGACTCATGGGAGGAAGCCGAAGACCAGATTAACGGTTATCCTGGCGCACGATACAAGAGTTTCAACTCACTTGAAGCAGCCATTGAAGCATATCGCGGACGGCCCGAAGATCATATAGGAGTGCTGAAAGCCATCGCATCACACGCTGACCGCCCCTCGACCGACTATTCAAGTCTGCCGGGCATCAATCTCAACGCCATAGCCGTTGATGCGGCATGCAGCGGCAATCCCGGCCCTATGGAGTATCGCGGCATAGACCTCACTACGGGACAGGAGATATTTCACGTAGGCCCGCTGCCCGGAGGCACCAACAACGTAGGTGAATTCCTGGCTATAGTGCATGCACTGGCACTACTGCAACAGCAGGGCCGGAGCGATACGGTCATTTACTCTGACAGCAAGACCGGAATGGCATGGGTACGGCGCCGCACCCCCAACACCAATCTTGTCCCCGATGCCTCAAACACCAAGGTGGTGCAGATGCTTAACCGCGCTACCAACTGGCTGCACACCCACACCCCCATGAACCCCGTCATCAAGTGGCCCACAGAGACCTGGGGCGAAATCCCCGCCGACTTCAACCGCAAGTAATATCTCTCCCGAAAAAACACAAAACATCCCAGAGTCTGGGATGTTTTTGCGTGAAAACGTCCCTCACTCTGGGATGTTTACTGTAAAGATAAAAAAATGGAGTAATCAGAATTATTCCAATTACTCCAATTATTCTAATGACTCTTATTACTCCGATACCCCTATCAGCGCTTACGGTTGCGGACGCTGCGGGTGGCTGAGGAGGAAGAGGAAA
>CAZNBC010000002.1:4573-18393 GCA_964571125.1 uncultured Bacteroides sp. | reverse complement strand
CGACGAACGTGATGCACGGGCTGAGCGGGCCGAACGTACGGCAGGCTTGGCCTCGGCTACTTCTTCCTCTCCGGCAGCCTCGGCTGCGGCAAGAGCGGCTTCTTCGGCGGCTTTGGCTTCAGCAGCCTCACGGGCTTCGCGCTGGGCAGCGATTTCAGCCAAAGAGGGCACCCAGAGCTTCTTTTCGAAGTTGTCAAGATGATTCTGTATGCTATCCTGAGCACGTTTCAAATCGTCGGGGTCGGGATAAAGCTGCGCCATTGACTTGTTGCGCAGATTGCGGGTCTTGTATATCTCGCCGTCGTAGAGGCCGAGCTGGAAATAGTCGTCGAAGGTGTAGACGGCAAGGTTGTTATCGTCATCAACAAAGATATTCTGAGTCGAGAGATAAGGACGAAGGTCGGAGTACTTTACCCAAAACATCGGATACTTCACGGCCTCGCCACCGAAGTCACCGTCGCGGTGAAGCACGGGGCAGATGGCCTCGATACGTTTTTCCATGCGGTTCTTGCGGCGGTCAAACTCCCAACGCTCGATGACGTAGTAAGACAGCACCTCATTGGCAGGCACGTCGCTGGGGTCAATGTCAAACTTGGGACGCTTCTCCGTCGAACCCTTGGCATCGGTGTAGTACACGTGAAAGCGGTCAAGCATGTCACGTACTTTCACCTGATACTGGTCGGTAAAGATTTCACGACCGTCGAGATACTCATACACCGGCATCTCTCCCGAGGCCACAAGACGCATGATAAGGCGGAAGAGGTTGTCCTGTCCGTCAATCGGCTCATCGGGGAAATAAAGGGGTGTGTTGGGGGCCTGATTGAGGTCTATGCGACGATAGATAACCTTCATCCACTCAAGGTCGGCATCGGAAGCTGCGTTCTCCTGATAGAAGTTCTGCATACGACCGGTGACACCCGTCTGTGAAGTCTCACCGCGTCCCTGACGTGCGCCACGACGCATCACTGAACTACTGGACGAGTCCTGAGCCACAGAGGCAAGAGCGAGGCCCACGATGGCGGTCACGGCAAGTATATATCGCTTAATCTTTAGCATTGGCATTTATATAAGTAGCGTATTGATGTCTCAATTAGTTAACTATCACCTCCACGGGGGCGAGCACTCGCTCTACACCGTCAGGGCCGATGGCACGGACATGGGATATGTAGAAGCGCTTGCCGCGCGAGAGACGGCGGAATGTATCTTTCTGACGCTGCGAGAACTTGTCGCCCTGTGACACCTCGGGCATGGCGTTGCCCATTGAGTCGAAGAAGACGGTTTCGAAGCCGAGCACCTTGAAACCTATGTTGAGCATATCGTCGTCAATGGCGGCGTCCAGTCCGTCAGCGTTCATCAGCGCAGCCTTGGTGATGGGCTTGCCACCCTTATAGCGCACGGGGTTGCCCTTGTCGTCCTTGATATTGATGAAGGCCACGGGATCGGGCAGCTTGCGCACACGGAAGGTGGTGGTGCTCACCGTCTGGGGGTGACCGTCAATGGTAGCCGACACGGTGATGACGGCATTGTCGCCCACCTTCGAGGGACGGGCTATGAAGCCGTCGCCCGAGCGTGTGAGAGTACCGTTGGTCATGGTAGCGGTAACGCTGCTCTGAGGCACACCGGGCACGGAAATGCTTATGGGGTTGTCGATACCTGCGTAAAGCACATTCATCATGGTGGCCGAGACGGTAGCCGAAGGCTCCATCACCACGTAGGATGAACTGAAGGGATGACGTGTGAGCGAACCGTCGCCATGCTGTACCTGAAGGTAGCCCGAGTAATCAAACGTACCCGTTGAGCCGGTGGCAAACTCGTAGAGTCCGCCCTCGCTTTCGAGTTTCTTGTCGTTGATGAATATCTCTGGGCGCGCGGTGGTGTCCACGGCAGCCAGAACGATATTGGCCGAGTAACGTCCGCCACGCATCACGAAACGGCTCTGAGGTATCACGAAAGCATTCAGCTCGTTGACGCGCACGTCGCCGGCATCCACATTGTTGAGGATGGTGGAGAGGGCTTCACCCTCGGCATAGCGCACATCGTTCTGAAGTTTTGTGAGGAGGGTTACGGCAGCTACGACAGGCTGATTGTCAAACTTCGCTTCCTCCCATTTTTCCTCCGCTCCGATACCCTTGCGGCGGAACGGCTCGGTCGAGAGGGCGTCCTGTATGCTGCGTCCCTTGACAGAGTCGGTTACGATGGTGGAGATGTAGAAACGGAACTCATCAAGACTGTGACGCAGCCCCTCACCGCGGTTGGTCGAGGGATTGAGCATCACTACCGATGCAGACTCAAGGTCGTCACGGCTCTTGATATTATCGATATCATAATCATCACCATCGGCGGCACGCACGATGGCATGCTTAAGAGTGTCAATGGTCATGAACATCTTGTCGGCCTCGCGGCGAACCTCTGAGGCTTTTTCAAGCCATTGTCCCACCTTCTCGGGATTCTGACGGTTCAGAGCCTCAAGTTGGTCATAGATGGCTTTATTGCGCTGTTCGACGTTCTCATTCGTGCGCGCCAGACCATCTTCCACCTGCGTGAAGCCGTCAAGCACATCGCTCGATACATTGAGCGCGAGCATGGCGGTCAGCACGATGTACATGAGGTTGATCATCTTCTGACGTGGGGTGAGACGTCCGCTGGATTGTGCCATAGGTCAGTTGGTTACTTTAAAATTGGATGAATGGAGAGAGAGGCGGGGCCGTAGCATGTAGCGGCTATCAGGAAGCCGAAGAGGGGGGAGGCGTCATGGGGCCTCCGTACATATTGACAGTCATGGCGTGCAGCATCTTCTCGTACACATGGTTGAGCTGCTTCATGTTGTTTGCCATCTTTTCAGTCTCCTCGCAGTAGTGTGAGCTCTGCTGGGCCGACTTTTCATACATGTCGCGTATATCCTTGATACCGCGGTTTACGCGGTCAATGGCGTCAAGCTGGCTCGATACGCTCTTAAGCTGTATCTCAAATATGGTGTTGAGTCCTGTAATATTGCGGTTAAGATCCTGCATCTGCTCCACATAGCCCTCAGAACTGCGGGTAATGTTCTCGGAATTCTCGGTCACAGCCTTGTAGCTCTGGAGGAGCACGCTGCTCACCTCGTTGAGAGCCTCGGTGGTGTCGCGCAGAGTGTGGAGCTGCTCGGTGATGGCAGCCATCTGCTCCATATAGTCCTTGGTAGTCTCGGCAAGGCTCTTGGCCTCTTCGGCATCCATGGCGGGAGAAATAGCACCGTCACCTCCGGCGGCTATGGTGAGTGTGCTGCCCGAGATGCCGCCCTGCACTGCGTCCGAGGCAGGAAGATGACCGTTGATGACGAGTCCGCCGCCCTGTCCGCCGGCAAAATCGGGACGGTCTTGAGGACGCTTGGTAGCGAGCACGGGGAATACTTCCTCCCAATGATAGTCGCGTCCGGGTCGGTCAAATGCGGTGAGTATGAACATCAGCACCTCGGTGCCCATGCCTATACACAGCAGGGTGTTGCCTCCGGGAAGGTGGAGAATCTTGAAGAGCGCACCCCAGATTACCACAGCGGCACCTATGGAGTAAGCGAAGTTGAAGAATCTCTGTCCGCTTTCACCGGAGAGAAATTTCTCCACAATATTCTTATAACGTTTGATTTTGCCCATTGCTATCTATGTTTGAGGGGAAAAATTGTATCGTTTCGTTCTATTATTTCTTAGCCTTGTTGCCACGGGCGAAGCCTATCTGACTGCGCACACAGCGGAATCCGATATAGGAGCGTTGCTCATTCTGATACTCCCACATACGTATATCGGAACGTATATTGTGGGCCACATCCTTCCACGAGCCTCCGCGTACAATCTTACGCTTCATCTTGTAGGGGTCTTCCACCGCGGCATCGTAGCGGAATTCGGGATTAAGGTCGCTGGTGAGGCGGCTCACGCTCTCGGTGTAGGCTGTCGAAGTCCATTCGCTGACGTTACCGGCCATATCATAGAGGCCGAAGTCATTGGGCGAATAGGTGCCTACACGTGAGGTTATCACATGGCCGTCCTGCACATAATTGCCCTCCTGAGGCTTGAAGTTGGCGTAGAAGCAACCCTTCTCCTCTGTGAGAGGCAGATCGCCCTCCCAGGGATATTTGTTGTCATTGTTGCCTGCGCGGGCGGCATACTCCCATTCGGCTTCGGTGGGCAGACGGTAGGGTTCGATGTAGACGCCCTCGCGGCCGAGACTGCGGCGGAGATAGTCGGTACGCCAGTTGGCGAAGGCGTTGGCCTGTTCCCAGCTGACACCTACCACGGGATAGTCGCTGTATCCGCCGTTTGAGAAGTACAGGCGGGTGTAAGGCTCGTTATATGCATTTTCAAAGTCATTGATCCACGCCGTGGTATCGGGATAGACATTGACGATGTAAGTATTCAGGAAGTCGTAGTCGCCGGTAAGCCCACGGGTGATGGTCTCACGGATGATAGCGCCGTCATCATTGATGTAGGCGGTATCCTTGGAGATAACGGGAGCCTCGGTAGGCACGGGACGGTCGGTGTTATATTCACGTCGGGCCGGGTTAAGGCGGTTCTTGCGCTTGGCGGCCTCGGTATGGTTATACACCTCATAACGGTAGTTGAGCTGCTCGGGGTCAAGCTCACGCACACCGGTGATAGGATTGGTACGATATACGCTCTCGATGGCTCGGGCCTCATCCTCCGAGGGATTACGCCAGGGTATGGGCTTGTTCCAGTTGAGGTGTGGCTTTATGGGGTTGCCATCGCGATCCTCCTCAATCTTAAACTCCTCGTTGCCGCCGAATGAGGGGTCGGCAAGACGCTCACGGATGATGGAGTCGCGCACCCAGAACACAAACTGCTTGTACTTGCTGTTGGTCACCTCGGTCTCATCCATCCAGAAGGCATCGACCGACATGCCGCGCGAGTCGGCACGGAGATTCCACAGCGAATCCGCCTCCGAGGGGCCAATCTTCATGGAACCGCGCGACACGAGCACCATGCCGTAAGGCGTAGGTTCGCTCCACGACGAGCCTCCGATACCGGTAACTTCGCCACCGGCTGATGAATTGCGACCACCTGGGGCACATGAGGCCAATGCCCATGCCATGACGGCAGTGAGGGACACGAAAGTGATATAGCGGCTTATCTGTCTGATATTCATATATGTCTTGATTGCGGAGAGTTGTTATGATCAGATTATCCTGATGCTTTTGTGACGGTGACGGTTCTTTTCCGAAAAATCGAGTTTGAGGCTGTAGCCCACAAAGAGTTCATGGCTTCCGCTACTTGCTTTGGCTATGGCCGAGGTGGCGTAGTCATAGCTGTAACAGAATGTAATGCCTTTAAACTCAGCTCCCAGAAGCAGGGTGACGGCATCATTGTAGCGATACCCTACTCCTGCGGTAAGGAACTTGCGGTAGCGTAGGCGCCCGGTTACTTCCCAATTAGTGAAGGTAAAATCGCTGCGCACAATCACTGACGGCATCACTTCAAATAACGTGTTCTTGAGAGGAATATTGCCACCGGCCATAAAATAGAGTGTGCGGGGAATGGAAAATTCAAAATTTTTCACACCTTCACCCGACGTGGAACTGCCTGACGAACCCATGCCACCGTTATCGCTGTCCGACGAAAAACGTATGGTGGGCGAAAGGGCATGGGTGCATGACACACCGCCCCAGAACCGGTCGTTGGCCCAGAAAGCACCGATGCCGAGGTCAAAAGCATTGCCGGCCACGTCGGTGGTGGGGATAGCCTCGTCATTGGCATCGTGATAGTCGTCATTGTCGGGAATATACACTTTGGAGCCCTTGAAGGACTCACTGATAAATCCCGGCTGTATGCCTATAGTGAGGGTACTTCCTTTCATGAAGCCCTTCTTGAACTGTATCTTGTAGCCTATCTGCGCCCCGACGGTAAGGTTGGAGTAGAGACCCATGCTCTCCTGCTGAAGCATCAGGCCGGTACCGAACTTCTTGTTGAACAGCTTGAAAGGCATATCTCCCGTAGCCATGAAGGTAGTGGGAGCATTGTCGATACCAACCCACTGGAGACGTGCACCGGCACGGATACGCAGCAGGTCGGTAGTACCCACGGCTGCGGGATTGTAGTACGACGGCACTTCAAAGTAATTCGACACCAGCGCGTCGGTCTGCCCTGCGACATCAAACGATACCGCCATGAGAATTGCGGCTACGAATGCCTGAAGGGAGCGGCGCGGGTGCGACAGCATATTAAATATTGAGCGTAAGGCAGGTATCATTCAAAGTAGAGAGTAAACACCACCATCTTGGATGTAGCCTTTGATAGCGATTGGGTAAACTTAATAGCCGTGGGGTCATCCTCAAGGTCGGGACGGTCATGGCGTAACACATCGGTCATGCCGAAACAGAACTTAACCTCCGAGGCGAGCTTGAAGAATGGCAGATAGAAGTCGCAACCGAAGCCCAGACTAAGATAAAAATCAGATGAGTTGAGCTTAAGCATATCGCGCTTCTTCTTTGACACATCGAAAGCGGGCATGACACCGCCAAGCATATACGGGCGCACATTTCGATAGCGCACCGCATTGAACTTCAAGTCTATAGGCAACACCACATAGGTGGAGCGCAGATTCTGAGTAAGCGTCTCAGTGAGGTCACCAGAGGTATTGACCAGCTTGATGTTGCGGTTGCCGAAATAGAGACCCGGAGTAAAACGCAGGCTGAAATAATTATTGAGCCTGAGGTCAAACAAGCCGTTGACGCAGAATCCGGGGGAGTACGACGGCTGATCCATAAACCATGTCTCGCCGTCATCAGTGACAAATCCGCTGTGGGTAAACCGTAAATCCTGAGTATGCAGGCCGATAGAGAAACCCATGTGCCACTTTCGCATGTCGGTATACGGGCGGTTGAGCAGCTTGTCATTCAGACTCTGCGCCATAGCCGCCGGACCTCCACCCAAGGCAGAGACCAAGATAATCAGAGGCAGGAATATGTGGCGTAATCGGTTCATTATTGTAAATTATGAGGCAGACTTCGATCCACCCTACTCCATAACAAACGCATCCACGCTCCGAATTATTGCCCCGCAGCCTTATCAGTCCCATCTCCCCATAGAACCCTGCAGTCAAAACCATGTTTGGATACAACCGACGTTAGATTGAATACACGCCCTTATCCGTACATGTGATTGATCATCTAAGATATTTACAAATATAAATTTTTTTGAATAATTTTTTTTGAATATATTGCATATTACAAAGAATCAATGTATCTTTGGCGAACCATAGTGTATAAGTGACTTTTGTCTAATTAAGTGAATTTTGAATAATGTTTAGAGCTACTATATCGCTTATAAGCGGCATTTTATCTGCATTTATACTGTTCTCAATACTTTGCGGTTGTACGAGCGATGATGGTTCCGATAGCAACACGAGTATCACAGTAAAGCCCGATTTTAATATAGAGTTTACGTCGCAGGACCGCGAGGCGTGCGAGGGGCTCAACCGCTTCTCTCATAAACTTATGGCCGAAGTGCTCACCAATGACGCCGTTGTAGACCTTGAAGGTAAGAATTTCGCCATATCGCCCCTTAGCTGCGCGGTAGACATGGCCATGTTGGCTAACAGCACTGATAGCCTTTCTGCAAAGAAGATTTGCAATATCCTCGAAGTCACAGACCCCGAGACCCTTGGAACAGCCTGCAATAAACTGTTGACCTATCTTCCCGCACCGGAGAACGGGGCGGAATTCGGCATGGCCAACGCCGTATGGTATGCCGAACGTAATGCCCCCTATATATCCGAGGGGTATGTCAAAGGCATGAATTCCACATATTTTGCCGATGTCAACGCGGCTGACCTCGCTACTGAGGCCGGAAAGAATGTCATCAACGTGTGGGTCAATTCAAAGACCAAAGGACTGATAAAGAACCTGAGCGGACTTTTTGAGCCTTCATCAAGTACAGAAGTATTAATACTTAATGCCCTATACTTTAAGGGGGTAGAGGAACTCTCTTTTTATCCCCACCATACATATGACGCTATATTCCATGCTCCAGAAGGTGACCGACATGTCAGAATGATGTGGGAATATTTTTACGGCGGATTCTTTGAAGATGACGTAAAGACAGTTATTACCTTAGGGTATGATGCCTCTCTGACAAATATGACTTTCATTATGCCCAAAGAGGGATTTACGTTATCTGACGCATGTCCTGATACTGAAGAGTGGAGCGCGATCCGGAAGGGCATGGAAGAGTACATGGTCGAATTTAGGGTTCCGAGATTATCTGTTGTGTCTACTGTTAAACTAAGTTCGCTACCGATGCTCGCCCAAGCTGACCATCTTTCACTTGGAAAGATGGGACTCCCATCGGGAAGAGTCGGAACAGTAGGACAGACAACATATCTCAATTTCAATGAAAATGGCATTGAGCATGCATCTGTATCCCGTTCACAATCGCGAATACCGAGCTGGGGAGAGGAAATAACAGTCACAATAGACCGTCCATTCCTCTTTTACGTGACTAATGCTGCCACAGGCTCCATCATTATATCGGGTCGCATACTTGATGCCTCCAATCAAAATTATAATTTATAGGTTCTATGAAAGGTAATTTTTTGCTTATTTCGGCTTTATTCTTAATTGTGCTGGCCGGTTGTTCAAATGAGGATAATTCAGGAGGAACCACCAGTATCACAGTAAAGCCCGATTTTAATATAGAGTTTACGCCGCAGGACTGCGAGGCGTGCGAGGGGCTCAACCGCTTCTCTCATAAACTTATGGCCGAAGTGCTCACCAATGACGCCGTTGTAGACCTTGAAGGTAAGAATTTCGCCATATCGCCCCTTAGCTGCGCGGTAGACATGGCCATGTTGGCTAACAGCACTGATAGCCTTTCTGCAAAGAAGATTTGCAATATCCTCGAAGTCACAGACCCCGAGACCCTTGGAACAGCCTGCAATAAACTGTTGACCTATCTTCCCGCACCGGAGAACGGGGCGGAATTCGGCATGGCCAACGCCGTATGGTATGCCGAACGTAATGCCCCCTATATATCCGAGGGGTATGTCAAAGGCATGAATTCCACATTTTTTGCCGATGTCAACGCTGCCGACCTCGCTACTGAGGCCGGAAAGAATGTCATCAACGCGTGGGTCAATTCAAAGACCAAAGGACTCATCAAGGACCTTAGCGGAATTTTCGAACCCTCATCTAACACAGACGCATTGGTACTCAATGCCCTTTATTTCAATGGTGAATGGGACTCAAAGTTTGATGTTAAGACAACAAGGAATGAGCTCTTCCATGCACCTTACAACGACGTGTCTGTAAAAATGATGCATCGGACTATTCGCACAATGGTTTACGAAGATGATAAAAGGATTATGTTCCGCTTACCCTTTAAGTATGAAGAATCCTTTATGATTTTTGTTTTGCCAAATGAGGGATATTCGTTAGCCGACGCATGGCCTGATGAAGAACGGGACTCTGCTTGGAGCGTATATGATCTGAAAGTGAGCGTTCCGAAGTTTTCCGCAGAGTCCACTTTGAAACTGGAACAGTTACCTATGTTTAAGGATATGGGAACGGGCTCACTGAAAGGGATGAATCTCCCGATGGGAAATACAGGCACAATAGGCCAGAAGACGAGCGTTAATATTGATGAAGAGGGTGCAAAAATGGCAGCTGTAACCACTAATCAATGGGTAATCGCAGATTACGACCCGGTTAAAAAAGGCGTAGTGGTCCTTGACCGTCCATTCCTGTTCTATGTCATCAATTTCAAAACCGGTGCCGTAATCATGGCAGGCCGGGTTCTTGATCCATCTAAATAAAAGATACTTACCTAAGGATATACAACTACCGTATATACGCCCCCGACCATCAGCTACGGAGATGGTCGGGGGCGCTGATGTTTTGACCTCTGGCGGAAATGGTTAAGTGCATAAGTGGAAATAAATATGTAAATTTACCGCCTCAAATAGAACTATTATATGTCAAACGACGCCAAAAGCCACAGCCATAAACTGCCACCCGACGATAAGGAGCTGGTGGCACGTCTGCGCGACCCCTCCACCGCCCGTGCAGCCTTCGGGGATGTGATAAAGCTCTATACGGAGCCGCTGTACTGGCAGATACGACGCATGGTGCAGAACCATGACGACGCCAATGACCTGCTGCAAAACACCTTCATGAAGGCCTGGACTTCGATAGAGAACTTTCGCGGAGATGCGAAGCTGTCGACATGGCTATACAAGATTGCCATCAACGAGAGCCTTTCGCACCTCGAACGTGAGGGGCGCCGCAGAACCATGTCCGTCGACGACGATGAGGCCGGCAGTGCCGTACATACCATAGAATCCGACACCTTTATTGACGGTGACCGCCTGACTCAGGAACTGCGCAAGGCCATAGCCACACTGCCCGAGAAGCAGCGTCTGGTATTCAACATGCGCTATTACGACGAGATGCCTTATGAAGAAATGTCATCCATACTCGGCACCTCTGTAGGGGCGCTCAAGGCCTCATATCACCTCGCCGTGAAGAAAATCGAACAGTATTTTGACAAGACTGACGATTTTTCTTCATAACCTCTCCCGTCCCGTTAAACCTACGGGGACAGAAGATGTCATATCAATGTATATTCTCAAAGTTTTCTCATAGTCTATAGCCATACTTATTATATGAAATCCCAAGATATTCTCTCCACCGTTAACCGCCGCTCGGGTATGACCGTGCCCGAGGGGTACTTCGAGGAGTTCGCCGCCAAGATGACGGCGTCGCTTCCCGAGCAGCCGTGGGAAAAGGCTGACAAGACCTCGGAGAAGGACTACATACTTCCCCACAAAACCCTGTGGAACACCATCAGGCCCTACGTTTACATGGCCGCGATGTTCGCCGGCGTGTGGTGTATGATGAAGATGTTTGACTTCATGCGTCCCTCCACCTCTACCCTCGGCATCGACAACAATCCATATCTTGCCGAGGCCGTCAGCAACACCACCTATGTCAACGATTACATACTTGACTCCTCTTCGGAGTTTGACGACATGGACTCGGGACTCTACGATGACCTCTACAACGAGGGATTCTCGCCGGTGTCACTCATGACCGAGGGTGATGACAGCGAATCAGTCACCTCCTACGAAAATTAATACCGCATTATCTGAAACTATTCCCTCATAGCCTACTACGATGAGACATAAAGTAATAAAGTCACTCCGATACATTCTGCCACTGATGCTGACGGTCATCGCCTTCTCGTTCTCAGCCACGGCCCAGTCCGCGCCAAAGACCGACAAGAGGGCGAAGTGGAATCGTGAAATGCGTCAGGCAAAGGTCGACTTCCTCTGCCGCGAGCTCGAACTCAAAGGCCAGACCAAAGACCAGTTCCAGAAACTCTATGAACAGATGGACAAAGAGCTGAGCGACCTCAATGAGCAGACCAACACCATGAGCCGCAATCTGCGCAAAAAGGAGAAAGCAGCCACAGCACTTGAATACGAGAAAGCAGCCGAAGCGAAATTTGAGCTCAAAGGACGTGAAAACGCCATCGAGATGAAGTATTTCAAGGAGTTTAAGCAAGTACTTACCCCGGAGCAGCTCTTCCGCGTCAAGGACCTTGAACGCAAGTTCAACCACAAGCTCATGAAAGAGCACAACAAGACCAAGCACAAAAAGTGACTCTGACGCCTCTCCCCTCACCACGCGAACACAGACACACTTTCTCACAGATATGTCATCACGAATCCGTACCATCTCCCATACAGTTACAAGCGCACTCATGAGTGCGCTTGTGGTTTATATCAGCCTCGGCTTCAACGCCTCGGCAGTCACACCCGACTTTGCCTTCCCCACCAAGGTGTCGGCACAGTCACTTACCGCCCTGAATCAGGCTGTGAAACAGAATGACGGCCCCGCCGCCATACGTGCACTCATTGACTACACGTTGGCCCGCGACGCTGTATCAAGCGACAATCCGTCACAGGCCATAGCTTTCATTGACAGCGTGGGGGAATCACTCAGCGGCCCGGCAAAAGTGATGACCGAGTTGCTTGCCATGAGGATGTATGCCGACGTGTACGGCTCATCCCGCTGGACCTATGACAACCGTACCCTGCCGCTCACGCCTCTGCCTGCCGACTGTCAGGAGTGGAGCGGCTCGCAGTTCCGTCAGCAACTTCTGTCATTGGGAAACAAAGTGCTCGCCTCGGCTGATGAACTTGACAAGGTATCCCTCAAGAAGTACGCCAAGGTCATAACCTCCGACAACCTCACCTACGTGTACTATCCTACGCTGTGGGATTTCGCTGCATCGCAGATAGTGCGTACTATCACACCACTTGTCAACAGCTCTACCGACAGCCTCTATACCCTCGTCTACGACACGTACAACGCGCTTATCAAGGCTGATAGCCAACGTAAGGCGCCCTCTATCAAGGCCATATTGGGCCGTATGGAATTTGTAAACGACTATAACGGCACCGACCACACTGCAAGAGTCAGGGAGGTGGAGGAACTTTACGGCCGCTACGCCTCATCGGAGTACTCGGGCGAAGTGCTTCTCACGCTCAGCGACCTAATCAGCGGCACTCCTCAGAATGACCGCCGACTCTGCAGTCTCATCAATGATTTTCTCAAAGCTCATCCTGCATATCACGACAATAACTCGCTGCGCAACCGTCTGCGCGAGCTTACCCGCGCCCACGCTCAAGTGAGTGTTCCCACAGCCTGTTCGCCTGAGCGACCGCTTCAGGTGAGCCTCAACGTGGCTAATACCTCCACGGTAAATATATCCGTATACGAACTTACATCCTCGGCCCTCATCACCGACTCGTGGGTCAATCTCACGAAATATCCTAATAAACTTTTGCGCCGTGTCACTCAGCGTTTTGACACCGAGGTGCCGTTTGACACTACGGTCACCCTCACCCTACCCTTACTTCCTCATGTTGGCTATTATGCCGTCGTGCCCGAACTGCCCGGGGTAACCGTCGAAGGAGGTACGCAATCCGTCCCTGTCGTCCGCTGCACCCGTACGTCGCTCGGCTATCTCAGTATGCCCACAGATTACACCAACTCCGTAGCCGTGGGCATCGACCCCCTGACGGGCGCACCCATCGAAGGAGCGGTAGTAAACCTCATAGATACCCGCACCAAGTCGGCAAACTACACCAATATCCCGCGACTCATATCGGTGGGAAAGACTGACAAGGAGGGACTTCTACCCCTGAGCGACATTAAAAACGACCGATCCGGGGAATATCTCCTCACCTACGGCACAGATACCTACGGTATGCCGATATGGCTTAATCCACGCATAAGCGAGTCATCATATTCCGGAAATACTGACGGACGTATATTCACCTCACTCTCCATCGTTCATCCCGGCGACACCGTAGGAGTGGCCGCCGTAGCCTACACTTATGGCCCAGAGGGACGTAGGGTAATGGCACATGTCCCGATGAAGATAGTACTGCGCGACGTCAACGGCAACAACGTGGACACACTGCGCGCCACCACCGATGCATTCGGACGTATCCACGGACGTTTTGACATACCTCAGGGGCAGCTGACAGGCAATTATCGCCTGTTCCTCAGCCGCGATGACCATAAGGGTGGCTCCAACATAACCTCCACCTCTCTGATGGTGAGCGACTATAAGCTCCCGACCTTTAAGGTGGATATTGACAAAGTACTACAGGGCACTCCCGCAAAAGGCGACGTCACCATCACCGGACGGATACTCACCTACTCCGGCTTCGGACTCGGCGATGCTACAGCCGAGCTTCGCCTTAGCGTCAACCGCAGTTTCTGGTGGTGGCGCTGATCTCGGGCGCGGCGGTGCTGGCTTTTGAAG
>CAZNBC010000002.1:0-4563 GCA_964571125.1 uncultured Bacteroides sp. | reverse complement strand
ATCGCTGCCGACGGCAACTTTACCATTACCGTAGATGCAGCCACTCTCAGCCTCTCACCCTATCGCGAGGGAAGCTATACGGCCGAAATCATTGCCGTATCACCCACGGGCGAAACTCACTCGGCCACGCAGCGGTTTGCCATAGGAGAGGCTTATACCATACGCGCACGTATTCCCGCCACTATCGAGGCATCGTCACCTGTGCGCCTTGACGTAGCTGTGATGAACGCTGATGACACCCCCGTAGAGGCCACTTTAAGATACCGCCTCATTGAAATACAGGACAGAAAACAGGGCAATGCCCCTGCCGATACCGTTGCGCAGGGCACATTCTCTACGTCCAATCCTGTGATAGACCTCTCACAAGTATCACCCGGCACCTACTCCATCGTTCTCAGTCCCGAAGGGGAAATCGCCGGTACATGCGAGAAAGAGACCATAGGCCGCGTGGCAATATATCGTCGCGGAGTCAACAAGAGTCCGTCATCCGATATGCTGTGGATGGCTGAACATGAATTCACGGTAACACCCGGAGATAGTGTGCAGCTCACCTTCGGTATGCCTGAACGTGAGATCGGAATGGAGAATCTTCCATATTATGTCCTCTACACAGTCAGCGCCAATGATTCGATAATCGAGCGCCGCTGGATGGAGGCCAAGCCAGGCTTCAACACCCTGACGGTGCGTATGCCTCAGGCGCTTTCGGCCCGTGTGATGCTGTGTGCTACGAGCGACTACGTGAATGCGCGCGCAGATGTCACCCTTAC
Organism: uncultured Bacteroides sp.; assembly: GCA_964571125.1. Lineage (GTDB taxonomy): Bacteria > Bacteroidota > Bacteroidia > Bacteroidales > Muribaculaceae > Paramuribaculum. The sequence goes on along the minus strand of CAZNBC010000002.1, from coordinate 3,796 downwards.
CTCACCTGCCATGACGCGCTCACTGCGGGTGGAGCGCGAGAGCTTCCGCGACAACCTTATCCCCGGCGCTCCCGAGAAGTGGACCCTCCGCATCCTTGACACGACTCCCGACTCGGCTGACTCAGCATCGATCGTGCGTGCGGCAGTTATGGCCCGCATGTATAACCGTGCCCTTGATGCACTCACGGCCTCGGCTGCATGGCAACTCAATCCGCGTTCATACTCCCCACACGCCCCGTCATGGCGCTCTCCCGCTATCGGCGGAACCCTCTATCCGTCGGTATATGGCAAAATAAGCTATCTGCGTACATCATCACTTGTGGTGCCTCAGTTCGACACCTACGGACGTTCACTCTACAGCGGACGCTCATACAACCGCCTCTACGGCACCCATATACGTGGCAGTAAAGCTGCGGTAACTACCGGTGCGCCTATGGTCAAGGACGCTGTTGAAGAGGAGGTCGCCGTAGAAGAGGTGATAAACATGAGCGCCATCTCCGAATATAAATCCGAATATAAAATGGCTATGGCCGACACAGCAGCTCCCAAAATGGCCGGCGATGCCGGAGAATCAGTGGCAGAGGCCGAATCCGACTCCGACTCCGAAACCATGGCGAACGGAGGCAGTCAGGAGAACGACAGTTTCGACTATCGTGACAGCGAAGTGCCCTTGGCATTCTTCAAACCGACCCTCGCTTCATCGCCCGACGGAACGGTGACCGTAGAGTTCACCACTCCAAATGCCAACGCCACATGGTGCTTCGGCCTCATGGCATGGACCGAGGAGATGATTACGGGTTCGATGACGGCCGATGTCATCACCTCAAAGCCTGTAATGGTGCAGCCCAACCTGCCACGTTTCCTGCGTACGGGCGACCGCGCCATCATTAAGGCTCTGGTAATGAACAACACTGCCGATTCCTGCGATGCGACTACCGTAATAGAGATTTTCGACCCCGTGACATCATCGTTGGTAGCATCTCCTGTGACTCAGTCTGTATCACTTGCGCCTAACGGTTCAGCCACTGCGCAAGTGACAGTGGAAGTGCCCTACGGCATAAACATGTTAGGCTACCGCGTACGTTCTACCGCCAATGGATTCACCGACGGTGAGCAGACGGTAATACCGGTACTACCCTCATCGCAGCCTGTGGTGGAGAGTCAGCCGTTCTATATTGACCCGTCGGATGATGACTTCACGATGAAGCTGCCCGAGATAGACAAGAAGGCAAAGGATGTGAAAGTCACATTGCAATACTGCAACGACCCGGCTTGGTACGTAATCACCGCACTGCCCGGTATCGCACCCGAGCAGCCCACGACCGCTACGGATGCTGCCGTAGCCCTTATGTCGGCTTCGATAGCCCGCGGTATAGTGAAGAAATATCCCGCTGTGGCGGAAGCACTTCGCCAATGGCGTGAATCAGACCGCACCGACTCTACCTTAGTGTCGATGCTCGAGCGCAATCAGGATCTCAAGACCGTGCTTCTGCAGGAAACTCCGTGGATGTCACAGGCTGCGAGCGACACCGAGCGTATGGCACGTCTGTTGCTCCTCACCGACAGCAAGCGCTGCGACGAAGCCATAAACTCATGTATCGCCCTGCTTGACAAACTTCACACCTCGGAAGGCGGATGGGGATGGTCAGCCAACTTCGACCGTACTTCGCAGTGGGTGACATATTCTGTGCTCGAACGCATCGGGCGCATGAAGGAGTTAGGCTTCATGCCCGAGGACAAACGCCTCGACGCCTTGGTGACAACAGCCCTGGAGTATTGCGACCGCGAGGCTGTGAAGGACTACCGCAAGTATCCCGAAGGCGACTTCACCGCCTATGTAGCCATGCGCGACCTCTTCCCGGACAAGGCTATGAGCAGTGAAGCACGCAAGGTGACTGACACCACCGTGCAGCGCATCATCAACGGCTGGCGCAACCTTGACATAGCCTCCAAGGCCTCTGCCGCTCTCATCCTCAACCGCCACGGATATGCCTCGACCGCACGCGAAGTCACCGCCTCGATACTTGACTACGCCGTGACCAATCCTCAGGGCGCCATGTGGTGGCCATCCGCAACGGGTGATGCCATGAATCAGCTCGCATGCGCCGCACGTGTGCTCGATGCCCTCAGCGTGGTAGCACCACAGTCACAGGATATTGACCGCATACGCCAGTGGCTCGTGCTTCAGAAGGAAGCCCGCGACTGGGGAAGCGGCACTATCGCCACCAATGTCATAGCCTCATTCCTTGCCTCCACTCCCGGAGACAACTCCTCATGGCTCACCTCCGACTCCGACACCCGCATCAACATCGGACGCCATCAGGTGAAGTTCACGCCCGAGAACAAGACCTTGGGCTACATGCGCACCGATATCTCCCAGCTCCATCCCTCGGGAGCCACTCTACGTATCCGCCGCTCCACCACGGGCCACGGGCCTTCGTGGGGTGCCATAATAGAGCAGTATCAGGCACGTATGGACTCCATAGCGGCTGAATCATGCGAGGCTGTGAGCATAACAAAGCGCGTCACCCCGCTGAGTCAGGACACCACCATCCATGTAGGCGACAGGGTGAGGGTACAGCTCATAATACGTGTCAACGAGCCTATGGACTATATAGTCATCAATGACGAACGCGCTGCATGTCTGGAGCCTGTCGATCAGCTCCCCGGCTATATCTACTCGGAAGGCATAGGATTCTATCGTGAAAACCGCGACGCATCCACCCGCATATTCATTGACCGTCTGTCACGTGGCGTCTATATCCTCTCCTACGACATGTATGCAGCCCAGGCGGGCAACTTCGCCTCAGGTATGGCTACCCTCCAAAGCCAGTACGCCCCCTCCCTCACCGCCCATTCCGCCTCCGCCCCCCTCACGATAGCTGAGACCTCAATATTAGTGAAGATAGTTGAATAAGTTTATATGTTAATGTTTCATAGCATGGAAACATTTTATTAACTTTGCATTGTTATAAGAACAGATACCAATGGACGGAAAGAAACTCAAAGTCGTATTGATGGATGAAGCCATCGACTTCATACGCACACTTCCGGAAAAGGCACAAAAGAAAGTCACCTACAACCTACTCAAAGTAGAGGGAGGGGAGATGGATAAAGACCTTTTCAAGAAATTGGACAATACAAATATTTGGGAGTTCAGAACTCTGTTCAATGGAATCTGTTACCGCCTTTTCTCTTTTTGGGATACCGAGCAGGAGACTTTAGTCATAGCCACACACGGCATTGTAAAGAAAACTCAAAAGACCCCCGTTAAAGAGATACATAAAGCGGAGGAAATAAGGAAACAGTATTTTGACAACAAGAAAAATAAGAGATATGGCACAGATGAATTTAACCCCTCTTAGCGAAATAGTTAACGAAGTATGGGGAGAAGTGGGAACTCCTGAGAGAGACCGGATGGAGGCTCAGCTTAAAGAGGAACTACACGCCTACTATGTGGGAGAGGCAATCAAAAAAGCCAGAAAAGCGCAGCACCTCACCCAAGAGCAATTAGGGGAGAGAATAGGCGTACAGCGCGCACAAATATCAAGACTTGAAAAGGGAAAGAGTGTCATTACCCTCCCAACGATGAGCAGAGTATTTAAGGCTCTGGGGATATCTACCGCAGTCTTAGACTTGGGAGCAGTGGGCAAAATTGCCCTTTGGTAAATATGTGTAGGTAGTCACGAATCACGAAGCAAAAATCCGCAAGCACTGTAGTTCAGATACTTGCGGATTTCGGCTGTGCTCGAAGCGGGACTCGAACCCGCACAGCCGCAATGGCCAAGGGATTTTA
>CAZNBC010000001.1:0-22519 GCA_964571125.1 uncultured Bacteroides sp. | reverse complement strand
AGCGGGGGCTGCTGCTGATTTTCCAGGCGAGGGCCGATTCGCGGCCACCGCTACCAAGCAGAAGTATGTTCATATCGCGTCGTTAATTGTTTTCATTATTATTCTCGCCACCTTTCTTGCGTGAGCGCATGATGGGTTTGCGTCCGTCGCCGGGCTGTATGGAGGGTCGGCGTCCGGCAAGTGACTTAAGGGCGTGGGGGTTGCGGCGCAGTGCCAGGGGATTGTCCGATTTCTCCTCGGCCACAGGCTTGGCGAAACGTTCGCCGGGCTTGCCGAAGCGGTCATCACGTCGCTCAAAGCGCTCGTCGCGCTTTCCATATCGGTTGTCGCGGCGCTCTTCCCGACGCTCTTCTCTGCGTTCCTCCCGCCAGTCTTCGCGTCTGTCTTCTCGTCGTCCGAAGCGGCCACGTTCGGGTTTATAGCGTTCTTCAAGCAGATTGCGTGGCTTTGACGGGCCGAAGTTTCTGTAGCCGTTTTCGTGGCGGCCCTCCCGTCTGTCATCCCTACGGCCAAAGCGTTCGGGACGTCCGTCGCGGTCGTTTCTCTTGAACTCTTTCTTGAAGTCCTTGCGTTCGGGTCTTCCTTGCTTACCGCCGAAGCCTCCACGTCGGGCTTCGTTGCGCCATTCATCGTCGCTTAAGCGTCGTGAGGTCTTGCGTCGGTCGTCGGTGCGGTCTTTTACATGCTCTTTTATTGAGCCGCCTTCGCTACGGAAAGCCTTGTAGTCGCCTTCGAATATCACATATTCGCGCAGCTCGCATTCAAGCGCTCCGTTGTATATCATCTCCTTCATGGAGGGAGCGAGGCCTATCTTGCGGAAGTGTTCCTCACGATAGCCGATTATCCAGGCGTGATAACCCTTGAATACATGTTTGAGTTTGGTGCCGAGCAGGGTATACAGCCCGTCCATATCCTCGGCGTTGATGCGCTCGCCATAGGGGGGATTAGTCACCATTACGCCGGGAATACCGTCTTCGGGAGCCTCTTCCCAATGGGCGAGGGGCTTGATGGAGAGGTCTATGTAGCGGCTTACGCCAGCGCGCTGTATGTTTTTCTCCGCCACGGCTATGGCTTTGGGGGAAATATCTCCGCCATAGATTTTGTGATTGAAGTCACGCTCGTGGGAGTCGTCGTTGTATACCTTCTCGAAGAGTTCCTCGTCGAAGTCGGGCCATGTCTCGAAAGCGAATCTGCGGCGATATATGCCGGGCATGATGCCTTTGGCTATCAGGGCGGCCTCGATGAGGAAGGTGCCTGAGCCGCACATGGGGTCTACGAAGGGGCAGTCACCGCGCCATCCGCTTTTGAGGATAATACCGGCGGCGAGCACCTCATTGATAGGTGCTTCGGTCTGTGCCACACGGTAGCCGCGCTTATGGAGCGATTCGCCTGAAGAGTCAAGCGATATGGTTATGCGGTCAGAGTCGATGTGCACGTTAATCATCACGTCGGCATCCACGAGGCGCACTCCGGGGCGCACATCCGGCCCGTATTTATCACGGAACCAGTCTACTATGGCATCCTTGACGCGATAGGTCACGAAACGCGAGTTGGTGAACAGCTCGCTGTTGCATACTGTGTCAATGGAGAATGTCTTTTCAGGGGTCAGGATGGTGCTCCAGTCATATTCTTTGATGAGATCGTAAAGCACATCCGTGTCGGGAGCCGTGAACTTGTACAGGGGTTTGAGGATACGCAGGGCGGTACGGCATGCCATATTGGTGCGGTACATCATCTCGAGATTGCCCTCGAAGGCTACCATGCGGCGACCCGGCTGTACATTCAAGGCGCCCAAACCGCGCAATTCTTCGGCCAACACCTCTTCAAGACCATGGAAGGTCTTGGCCACCATTTCAAAATTTTCGTTCTCCATACAGATTGGGGATATATCCGCCACAAAGGTACAAATTTTGCCAAACATCACCCGTATACTCTTCCGATAATCTCCCCGGTCATTATGTCAAAATGGCGAGCGGTGTGTCGCGGCCTGTGAATGGGCCTGACACACCGCTCGGTGAGTTGTGAATCTATCGCTACGCTCCAAGTAAGCGTAGCAGTGTATTATCGGGCGATGATTTCGTAGATGTCGGCTGAGCCGTCGAGGGTGAGGGTAGTGGCGCCCTCAGGTACGGTGATGAGGGTGTAGGGCTCGGTGAGGGTTACGGTCTCACTTAAGGTGCCCTTGGCATCGGTGAGGGTTGCCGTGACATTTACGGGGCGGAAGGTTCCGGCGAGAACCACGTATTCACGGGTTCCCTGAGGAATCTCCACGGTGATGTTGCCGTCAAGCGTGCAGAGGGTGACGGGGTTGTGGTCAAATGCGTTTACGGCAGCGTCGGGATTGGTGGCTGTAAGTGAGAAGCCGAGGTTGTCGGGGCGCAAGGGATTGACTTCGAATGTGCGTACCGAAGCCCAGTTGCTACGCTTTGAGCCGTCGAGGCGACGCAGACGCACACAGCGTGCATCCACGGGTTCTCCGGTCCACACGATGTCATATACATTGCGCAGGGTGTCGGTAAGTGCTGTCCATGTACGGCCGTCTACCGAGGTCTCCACGATGGCCAGGTCAAAGAAGTCAACGTCGTTGACGGAGTTACGTCCCTGACGGATATGTACCTCTCTGACAGGAGTTACGTCAGGCATGGCTATGCCGATCCAGTCACCGGCTTTCTGTCCGGCGCTTGAGGTGTAGAATGTGGTGGTATCGGCGTCCATCATTTTGCGGCTCAGGATGGTGGAGAGGTTGGGATATGAGCCTATGCCCTCGTACATGGCGGCATTGCGGCCGGTGAGGTCGCGGTAATATGAAGCCACGAGAGTGTTCATGGAGTTTTCGTAGAAGGGCTGGAGCTTCATGGTGCCCGATTTGTGGGCGTTGTAAGCCTTCACATCTTCGGGTGACATGAGGTTGGCGGTATAGGCGCCCCAGAACTGAGGCTCGGTGGCATTGTTGGCGTTGAGGTCTATCAGGTCAAGTGTACGGAGACCGCGCTGACCGAGTTTGCCGAATTCCACAAGCCAGGGGCGCAGCTCGCTGAGGAGCAGCTGATTGGTCATACCCTTTTCAAGCTGTGCGGGCACCTCGGTTATCGCCTGGAATTCCTCGCGCAGATTTTTGAATACCTGAGGGTTGTGGGAACGACCGAGGATGACGGTAGGTGTCTCCCATGACTCGTCGCGGCGGTAGCCGGTCTCGGTATCGGTGGAGTGGATGGCAAAGCGGCGGTATGCCTCGTGGGCGTCGGGTGCCAGTTCACGCAGACCGCGTTCCCAGTTGTCTATGGGGTTGTAGTCTGAGGTGTTCCAGCTGTAGTCGGCCACGCCGTAGAGTGCGAGCTTGGATGCCTCGCCGTGCTCCATGGGGTTGCTGACTAAAGCGCACACTTCGTTTTCCGTCAGGGTGGTGTCGAGTCCGTAGGCGGGGCCCTGAAGCAAGTACATGCGGCCATAATCGGTTACAGGCCAGTTCCACCAGTAGTAGCCGGGGCGTTGTGTGAGGTTGGAGAAGAATGCCTGACTCTCGCGGGTAAGGTCGGAGCACACTACGTCGCCGGTGTTCATCACCTCAACCGAGGGGTCAAGGTCGCGACCCCATGTGGCCAAAGGTCCCTCCTGGGTGGCGTTGGCCCACAGGCGTGAATAGTCGGTGGGGCAGGCTACGAGGTTGCCCACATCCTTGCGGGGTTTGATGAAGTCTTCGTTGATACGGTTCATCAGTTCTACCTGACGCACGGGGTTGGTACCCTCGCCTTCGATATCGTCGAAGAATATTGCGAATGAGCGTACGCCGAGGTCATACATCATCTGGAACTTGTTGATGAGGTTCTGATAGTCCTCTTCGTTCCATTTAATATCCTTTCCGGGGTGTATGGCCCACACGAAGTCAACGTGGTTGCGCTTTGAGGCTTCGGCCAATTCGCGTATGTTCTGCGCTTCCTTTTCGGGATAGGGGAGTCGCCAGTTGGGTGAGCTGTGATAGGGGTCGTCCTTGGGAGCGTAGAAGTAGGTGTTGAGTTTGTGTCGGCCGTAGAAATCAATGAGTGACAGGCGCACCTGATGGCTCCAGGGGTTGCCGTAGAAGCCTTCCACCACTCCGCGTTTGGGCAGGTTGGGATAGTCGTTGATTGTCAGTTCGGGCAGTGCGGAAGCCATCGAGGGATTGTCAAGCAACTGGCTCAGGGTCTGTATGCCGTAGAAAACTCCGCGGGCATCGCGTCCGGTGATTGTCACACCCTTGCGGTCAACGGTGAGCACATACGCACCCGATACGTTTTTCACTCCGGCCTTGTCTGCCGCCTTGGCATCGTCGGTAAGGGTCAGGGGAGCACCCTTATCATTCAGTGTGATGGCTCCGCAGTCGTCGCGGAAAGCCTTCGAGGCTTTTCCTTTGAGAGCAAAGCCATTGGCCACTGACAGCACATCGCTTTTGCCGATGGTGTAGTCGCGTGGAATGGGATTGACAACGAAGGGACGGTCTGCCACATAGTGGCCCGGCACAGTGTTTACGCTCTGCTTCTCCGAGCGCTGTGAGTTGAGGTCAAATGTGTCGTTGGTCTGACCAATGGCGGGAAGAGCCAAAGCCGATGCCACGAACACAGCTGACAGAAGTCGGAAAGTATTGGTCATTAGATTGTGATTATGATGGGACAACAAAGTTAATCATATTTTCTAACTATATCAGCATATTATCAGTGATGGAAGTGGAGGAAATGTGCCGAAGATGAGTGTGTGAGGCTGAGGTTTTGATACTTCGCTGATAATGCGTACTTTTGTGAGTACAATCCGTATTAGTAATTCCAAACGGAAAAAATATTATGTTCAATCGTATAGCTCTGGTAGTAAGTCTTTTCTGTATAGCCCTGAGTGCGCCATACGCGGTAGGCGCCACATATATGACGCCCTATGCCGAACCTGTGGCACCGGCCGACACCACCCGCACCGCTCAGGCTTGGCGGGAACTTGGCGACGGATTACGTTTCTCATGGGCCAACAAGGACGTTCATTATCGCCATGCCGATTTGCCCTCGGGTGCTGTGGTCACCGATACGGCCTTCACCGTATGGCGTGGTGAGAGAGTGGGTCTGATGGCCATAGTCAGCACGGGTGAGACTACCGGTCTCCTGCGTCCTGAACTGACGGGGCAGCCGTTCAAGGGCAAAAAAGACAGCTGGAAGGGCAGCAGCGCCTCATGGATGCGCTATGTGCTTACCGATGAATACGACCGTTGCGGTAATCATCCTGACACGCTCCCGGCCTATACCGTGCCCGACATTATTGATTTGCCGGGTGCCATGACACTTGAGGCTCACACGAGCCGTCCCGTATGGGTTACAATCGAAGTGCCCCGCGATATCCGCCCCGGACGTCATGCCGCCAATCTCTCACTGATTGACGAGAAAGGCAAGACTGTGGCATCACTGAAGATGGACATCACCGTGGCTGACCATACCCTTCCCGAGCCCTCCGAACAGGCTTTCCACCTCAATCTGTGGCAGCAGCCTTATTCGGTGAGCCGCTATTACGATGTGCCCCGCTGGAGTGCCCGCCATTTCGAGCTGCTTGCCCCTTACATTCAGGCTTTGGCCCGCGCCGGACAGTCTACCGTATCTGCCATCCTCTTCTACGAGCCTTGGGGTGAGCAGAGTAACGATAAGTTCGACCCCATGGTCGAGACCGTGCGCAATGCCGACGGCTCATGGAGCTACGACTACACTCTCTTTGACCGCTGGGTGGAATTCTGTGCTGACAACGGCCTGAAAGGTCTGATAGAGTGCTTCACTATGATTCCTTGGGAAATGAATTTCCGCTATCTTGATGCTCCTACCGGTGAATATAAGTTTATAAAGACCACCACTGACTCCCCCGAGTATGCCGACCTGTGGGGTTCGTTTATCAAGGCATTCTATGCACATGTCACCGAAAAGGGTTGGGCTGACCGCACAATAATATCTATGGACGAGCGTGCGCTGCCCGACATGCTCAATGCCTACCGTATAGCTCAGGAAGCTGCTCCGGGCATCAAGATGGCACTGGCCGGCACCTATCATCCCGAAGTTGTCGACAAAGTGTATACCTATTCGCTCACAGCCGGTGATCCCTTCCCGGCCGAGGCGCTGAAGGCCCGTCGTGACAAGGGGCTCATCTCCACTTATTATACATGCTGCTCCTCTCCCAAACCAAATTATTTCAGCAATAACAGCCCCTCTGACGCCGCATATATCCCCGTCTACTGCACAGCTACAGGCGCGGACGGATACCTCCACTGGAGCTTCATGAACTGGACTGACGAGCCGATGACTGACACCCGCTTTAAACTTTTTGCCCCCGGAGATACTTATTTCTATTATCCTGACAACCGTTCGTCGGTGCGCTATGAGCGTCTCGTCGAGGGTGTGCAGCTCAGCGAGAAGTTGCGTATGCTCCGTGCCGAGGCTATGGCCGCCGGTGATGTCGCCGCTCTTGCCGCTCTGGAGGAAGCACTTCTGCCGGTTCGTACCGGCCTCACCTCGGGCAGCGTAACGACGGGCGATGTGGTACGCAATCTCCACTATGCTGTCAGTCAGTTCTGATTTAATCTCTTTACACGATGATAAAGAATCTTCTCTTTGACCTCGGTGGCGTGATAATGGATATCCGCCGACAGAATTGTGTGGATGCTTTCAAGCGTCTGGGTATGCCTCGCCCTGAGGATATGCTTGGCGAATATTCCCAGAAGGGCCCTTTCATGAGGCTCGAAGAGGGGGTGATAGACCCTGCCGAATTTCGCCGTGAGATACGCGAATTGATACCACGCGAGGTTACCGACGGTGAGATTGACGAAGCTTTCTGCCGTTTCCTCACCGGTATCCCCGTTGAGCGTCTGAGAAGCCTTGAGAAGCTCCACGGTGACTACCGTATATATCTTCTGAGCAACACCAACCCCATCATGTGGAATTCGCGCATAGCTGAAGAATTCCGCAAGGACGGGCATGACATTTCGCACTATTTTGACGGCACGGTGACTTCATTCGAGGCCTGTTCGATGAAGCCCGACCGTAAGATATTCGACTACGCCGTGCAGACCCTCGGCATACGCCCTGAGGAGACTCTGTTTTTCGACGATTCCGAAGCGAATGTGAAGGCTGCCCGCGCTCTTGGTTTTCAGGCCGAGGTAGTGGCTCCCGGAGCGGAGTTTACCGATATCCTCGCCTCGCATCTTAACAACGACCAACACTGATTACAATGACCTATATACGTCGCACAATGAAAGTGATAGAAAACACCAATACCCGCCGTCGACGCATAGCCGCCGTGGGTATGTATGACGGAGTGCATCTCGGCCATCGCTTTCTCGTGGAATATCTCAGGCGCGAGGCTGACCGCCGCGAGCTTACCCCCTCGGTGGTGACTTTCCGCAGCCATCCTCTTACGGTGGTTCGTCCGCTCGATGCTCCCCGCCTGCTAACATCGCTTGACGAGCGTCTGCGCCGTCTGGCAGCCGAAGGAGTGGCAGATCTGATACTCCTTACCTTTGACGAGGATATGCGCCGGTCCTCGGCCCGTCAGTTCCTCAATATGCTTCACAAACGCTATGGAGTCGATGCACTGGTCGTAGGGTTCAACAATCGCTTCGGGCATGACCGCGCCGAGGGGTACGAACAGTACAAGAGTATCGGGGCTGAGATAGGTATGGAGGTGCTCCGCGCACCCGAATACGGCGACGGCTCCACCCATATCAGCTCATCGGCCATACGCTCCATGCTTGCCGAGGGCGAGATACGCAAGGCCAACAACGCTTTGGGACGCCGCCACAGCATCACCGGCACCGTGACCAAAGGCAACGGACTGGGACGTCGCATAGGCTATCCCACAGCCAATATACGGCTGTCTGACGATAATATAATGCTGCCTCGCCAGGGTGTATACGTGGCTCTTGCCTTACTTCCCGACGGCCACCGTTACCCTGCGGTCGTCAACATAGGCCACAGACCTACGGTCGATTCACGAGAGGATGCTCCGCTCACAATCGAGGCCCACGTGGTGGACTACAACGGTTTTTTATACGATGACGAGATTACTGTCGAATTCGTTGACTCCCTGCGCCGCGAAAAGAAGTTTGACTCCGTAGAGAAACTCAAGTCACAGATTGCCGACGATATCAAAGCGGCTCTACGCATACTCAAGCTGGACGAATAATCTCCCCTGCACTTCACAGAAACCCTACCTCATCACTCATAAATCATACATATCACATTCATGAAACGACTTGCAATGGCAACCCTCACCATGCTGCTTACCCTTACGTGGGCCGGTATCATGGTTCATGCGGCTGCTCCTAAGGCTAAAGAGGATAAACGATTCAGCGTACACGGAGTGGCTTTCTACAATCTCGAAAATCTCTTCGATACTATCAATAACAACGGCAAATACGACCTCGAATTTTCCCCGGAGGGCTCACGGCAGTGGGACGGCAAGAAGTATTGGTCGAAAATCAACCGTCTGGCCTCAACCATCGCGGCCATGACATCACAGACCACACCCTCAGGTCCCGCCATCATAGGTGTAAGCGAAATCGAGAACCGCACGGTGCTTGACGACCTCGTTCGCGCCGAGCCCATACGCAAGTCTATGCTTCAGGTGGTACACCATGAGTCGCCCGACCGTCGCGGTGTCGATGTAGGCCTCCTGTACAATCCCCGCCTGTTTAAACTTCTCAATGTCACCAATCATCGTCTGACCATACCTGACAAGCCCACTTTCCGCCCACGTGACCAGATGTGTGTGGTAGGTCTTCTCGGAGGCAGTAAAGTGGCTGTAATCGTCAATCACTACCCCTCGCGCCTCGGCGGTCAGGAACAGAGTTCACCCCTGCGTGAAGCTGCGGCTGCCCTGAGCAAGCATATCGCTGACTCACTTTGGGCCGAGGACCCCGATATGGGTGTCATCATCATGGGTGACCTTAACGATGATCCCCACGACAAGGCTATCGCTCAGGTGCTCGGTGCCACCAAAAACCCCGAAGGTGTTGAGCCTCACGGATTCTACAATCCCTGGTGGCGTACGCTGGACCAGGGCGTAGGCACTCTCGCCTATAAGGGTGCGTGGAATCTCTTTGACCAGATAATCATTTCGGGTAACCTACTTGAGCAGAATAATCCCTCGGGATTGCACTACTGGAAAAATAAAGTCAATAACTTCGACTTCCTCGTTACACCCGACGGCCCCCGTCAGGGTTATCCTCTGCGTACCTACTCCGGTGGTGTATGGCTTGACGGCTATTCCGACCACTTCCCCACCGAGATTTTCCTTATCCGTCCCGGCCACTGATTCGCTTCAAATACTGAAAAAAATAGATGGCGATGTGTCAGGTATCGATTCCCGGCACATCGCCATCGCTATTTTAACAGTTTACCCTGCGGGTTAATCAGTGGGTGTGGAGATTAAGGCGGCGCTCAACCTGTTCCACGAGGCGCATCTGGGCATTGGAGCGCACAAGATTGTGCTCGGGATAGGCTATCTTATAATAAGTGTCGCCATTGATGTAGTCAGCGAGGAAGCGCACGCACTGCATGTAGGGGAAGAGGGCAGCCGAGTACGGTATGCCTTCGCGCTCCTCGGTAGTGAGGAATTCCCCTGCGCTTTCGTAATACCCACGGGTAAAGGCATTGTAGATGTCCATGTCAAGGTCTATTTTATCTACGTCGGGCTCATCTTCAGCGGTAGTGCAGGCACCGGTACGGAGGAAGTCACCCGTATCGCTGAATACGAAAGAGGGCATCACGGTGTCAAGGTCAATGACTAACAGAACTTCGTCGTTGGCGTTGTCGAACATCATATTGTTTACCTTGGTGTCGCAGTGGCATATACGTTTGGGGAGTTTTCCCTCGCGGTGAAGACGCTCGGCCTGACACATATATTCGGCACGGGCTTCGAGCTTGTCAAGGAGTTCGCGTACGGATTCCACGCGCCCCACGGGGTCAGCCGCTACGGCCTCACGTAGCTGACGCATGCGGAATTCCATATTGTGGAAGTCGGGTATAGTCTCCTCAAGTGTCTCGGGCAAATCCACGAGCATGGCCTGAAATTTACCGAACGCTTTGCCGCAAGTATAGGCTGATTCGGGCGTCACGTTGTCCACGGTGTGAGCGTTGGGTATGAAACGCATCATGCGCAAGTAGTTCTCGCCGTCGAAGTAATAGTACTTTGAGCTGTCGTTGGCCAACGGGAGAAATGTGAGCACCTTGCGGTCAATGTCGTCCGCTCCCTCTTCCTCAAGTTTGCGGCGTATGTGGTTGGTGACGGCCACGATGTTGTGCATCAGTAGGTCTACGTTGGTAAATACCTTGTGGTTAATGCGCTGCATCACATAATCGTGTGTGTCCGCATCGTTGGTGGTCACTATATAAGTGTCGTTGATGAGGCCGTTGCCCAGAGGCTTGATGTCGGCTATGGATTCGGCCGGTATGAACTGAGAAGCTATCTGTTTCATGATGGTATGTAGTGGGGTTAATTATGCGTGGATTACGTTATTATGAAGAGTGAGTATGTGGCTATGACTGCAGTCTCTTCTTGCGGAAGAAGTCTTTCATCAGTGCTGAGGCTTCGTCGGCCAGTACGCCCGTGATTACCTGCGCCTTGGGATGAAAGGGAGTGCAACCGGGCAGCAGTATGGTCGAGTACCCGCGTTTGGAGTCGGAAGCACCGTAGACTATGGTGGGTATCTGACTCCAGCCGATGGCTCCGGCACACATAGGGCATGGCTCTACGGTGACATAGAGCGTACACCCCGTGAGATATTTGCCCCCGAGGGTATTTGCAGCTGCTGTTATGGCCATCATCTCGGCGTGGGCGGTCACGTCGTTGAGGGTCTCCGTGAGGTTGTGGCCACGGCCGATGATGCGTCCGCGACGTACCACGACGGCACCGATGGGCACCTCGCCCTGCTCGGCAGCCTTGCGGGCCTCCTCAAGGGCTTTGCGCATCCATTTCTCATGATCGGCGGCGGTAGGAGTAGCCTCGTTATCGGGTATTAGTGACGTGGGTATGGAACTCATGGATTATAAAAATGATGACTGAGGGGGAATCAGTATTTTGGGGCTGCCGTTGGGTCGCTCAGGTCAAGTGACATACCTTCGTTGGCCGCAACAGTGTTGGGGAATATGGTACGGGCCTCCTGAAGCAGCGTATCCGGGGTAGGATAGCGCTTGGAGTAGTGACCTATGACGAGACGTTGTGCCGAGGCTTCGAAAGCGGCTTTGGCGGCCTGAAGAGCCGTAGAGTGGCCGCGTTCACGTGCTGTAGCTGCAAGCGAGTCATCGTAGGTAGCCTCGTGAAACAGTGTGGTGACGCCTCTTACAGCCTCTATTACGCGCGGATCATACATCGTATCGGAGCAGTAGGCATAACTGTGCGAGGGCGCGGCCGGGGTAGTGAGGCGCTCGTTGGCTATCACTTCGCCCTCGGGGGTCGTGTAGTCGGCACCGTGCCTGATGAGGTTGCGCTGCGCTATCGGCACATTGAAGAACTCAAGCATATCCCCCCGGAGATGACGGGGTTTCGGCGCTTCCTGAAATAGGAAGCCTGTGCAAGGTATGCGATGGTAGAGAGGAAAGGTGCGTACGGTCAGCGCTCCGGTGTCAAGAATCACCCTGCTGTCGGGAGTGATGGGGTTGTAGATGATTTCGTATGGATTGTCGCGGCAGAAATAGTCTACGAAGGGCTTCAGTACCTTGATACCGTCGGCGAAGGTGTGGATGGTCACAGCGCCGTGTTTTTCGTGGAGCGCCATGGTGGAGAGCAGTCCGGGAAGACCCAACACGTGGTCGCCATGAAGGTGCGAGATGAATATGTCAGTCAGGCGCGAGAACTTCAGGCCACACTGACGCATGCCTACCTGAGTGCCCTCGCCGCAGTCAATCATCAGCAGCCGTCCTCGGAAGTCTATCACCTGACATGACGGACGGTGACGCATCGTGGGTGTTGCCGACCCGCAGCCCAATATGTGGAGAGTAAAGTCTGACATGCCACAAAATTACCCAATTCTCCCCACTCCTCCAAACCGCACTGATGCCATCAGCGGATATGTGGGTCAGCAGAGGTCGCGGGAGATGTCGAGAGCGGCGGTTATTTCGTCATGGGTGACGGTTAGGCCGGCTTCGGCATGTCCGGGGCTATGTAGTAGGGTAAAGGTGATGTGGTCGGGTGAGGGATTCTTCTTGTCGTGGCTCATAAGCTCAAGCAGACGCGGGTAGTCGTCGCAACTTACGGGAATGGAGCCGTAGTGTGCCCGCACGAACTGTGCCAGCATGTTCAGGTCATCCGACGGGAAGCCGATGCGTAGACGTGAGAGTACGCAGGCCGTGACAAGTCCCCATGCTACGGCAAATCCGTGGGGTACAGCGGCACCGCGTTCGAGCATCAGTGTCTCGATGGCGTGCCCTGCCGTATGGCCCAGATTGAGATGGCGGCGTATGCCCTTCTCGCAGGGGTCTTCTTCGGTGATGCGCGCCTTAAGGCTGACACTGTCGCGTAGCATTGAGGCGAAGTCCGGTAGGTGTGAAAGTTCAGGGCCGGGTTCTATGGCTATCAACCGACGGAAGTCAGTTGTGGAGGTGAGGAGTCCGTGCTTTACCATTTCGGCATAGCCCGACAACCATTCGCGCTGTGGAAGAGTGGCGAACAGAGCGGCATCGGTTACTACGGCGATGGAGGGGCGAAACACTCCCACTTCGTTTTTAAGCCCCATGAAGTCTACTCCTGTTTTGCCGCCGACGGCCGCATCAACCGCTCCAAGCACAGTGGTGGGCACATTGATGAAGTCTATCCCGCGCTTGAAAGTGGCAGCGGCGAAGCCTCCGAGGTCAGTCACTACTCCGCCACCGATATTGACGGCCACACTGCTGCGTGTACATCCCGCCTCAATCATACCGCGCCATACCTCCGTGACGGTGGTGATTGTCTTGTGCTCCTCACCGGCGGGAATCTCTATGACTGGCCACGGTAGTTGTAACGGCTCAACCACGAGTGATCGGCAGTTTGAGTCGGTGATGACCACTGTATGCCGTCCCTCCGTGAGCTTCAGCAGGGTTTCGCGGGGTTTTGAGGTGAATGTCAGTTGCTGCGACATGATTGTCTTGACGGAGTCTTGGTTAACTTGCGGACTTAACCGTGATAGGCCGTGATGGCATCAAGCAGGCCGGGCAATGCGTCGGCAAATTCCGGCATGGAGGGGAAGATGATGTCGGCACCCGCGTCATCAAGCGCTTTGGCGGCCAACGGGCCGGTAGTGATGCCTACAGTGAAGGCGCCTGAGGCATTTCCCGCTTTTACTCCTAATGGGGCGTTCTCTATCACGATTGACTGCCAAGGCTCGGTACCGGCGATGTTCATGCCTCTGAGAAATGGCTCGGGATGAGGTTTGCCGTGGGTTACATCGCGTGATGTCACTATCATCCCTGCGGGGAACATGCCGGGATAGTTGCAATCTATGCGGTCTATTATTGAACGCTGACCTGACCCGGTGACCACTACACGGGTTATGCCTCGGTCGCGGAGAGTGGCGAGCATACGGTCGGCGCCGGGCATGGGAACAATCTGCGCTATCTCGGCAAAATACTCGGTCTTGCGATGGTAGATTGCGGCGGCCTCTTCGGAGGTTACGTCGCGTCCGAGGTCACGTTTAAACAGGTAGCGTATGGTGGCCTCACCTGTCATGCCCTCATAAAGCAAAAATTCCTCGGCTGGGCAGTTTACGCCGTACTCCTTCATGAGGCGCTCCCACGCCCGTGCATGAAAGGGCATGGAGTCGTAGAGCGTACCGTCCATATCAATCAGGGCAGCCTTTGGGGTGAGTTGTCTGTAGCCTGTACGGTCGAGGTATCTCTTGATATGTTTGTCGTAATCAGTCATAAACGGGCATTAGGTCAGAAGAATAAGAAGCGCTTCTTTTTCTTTGATTGCTTTTCTTCGATGAGTTGTTCGGCCTGTTGGCGCTCCACCTCTTCGAGATAGCCGGGAGGAGCCTCAATCACACCTTCTTTTATAAACATCAGTGAGTCGGCACGGGTGAGTGTATCACTCACGGCATATTCGCTCTCAGAGAACTGCGGCTGACGTATGAGCAACTGTTCGCGCTTTCCGGTCTTTACGCCGAACTTAAACACGCTTTCAATTTCCTTAAGCAGGTTGATACGGGCCGTGTCGGTAAGCTGATGTGTGGAGCTTACTGTCTTTTCGTTGAAGCGGGCTTTGCCGAGGCGGAATTTGAAGTGGTCGCCGTGGCCTTTGACCGTAACGCCGAATTTAAACGGTATGGGCGATTTCAGCACTGCTATATGGTAGTCGTAATTGCCATCGAAGTCGTTGCCGCCACTTACTCCCAACTTGTATCTGTCAATATCGAAGACGAAGGGGTAGACGTCAAGGTGCGAATCCTTGATAGCAAGCTCCACGCTCATCTTGTCAATCATATTGCGGTCTTTTCTCTTGAACAGCAGCCACTTCGATACGGTTTTGAAGGTCTTGCTGTCAAGAAGCACCAGTGAATCGCCGGTCAGACGCATAGCCAGATTGAGGGTGTGGAAGCGCAAATCCATCAGTGAGTCAAGTTCGGAACTCATGGCTATATCCGCTGTGATGATACCTTCGACTTCGCGCAGCAGGGGTAGTATGGAGTCCACCTGCGGAAGCATGTGTAGGAATTTCTCCAGATTCAGCTTGCGCACCACCAGTCCGCCGGCAAACGACAGGTCGTCAAGCGACGGGGCGGTATATAGTGCCGTAAGGTCTATGGAGCCCATATCGGTGAAGGCGGCGAAACGATGGAGGTTGATACGTCCGTTAGCCACAGCGATACTGCCGTTGAGCCGATGTGCCCAGATGTCAGCGTAGAGCACATCGCGGGCATTGATGGTGAGGGTCGCTTCAAGATTGCCGGGTACCACGAAGGCCATCTTGGCATCGGGGTCGGCATTCTCCTCAACCGACTTCTGCATCTCTTCATCCGAGTCGGTGTCAGCTATCTTCACGTGGGCGCCCTGCGCCATCTTCTCGGCAAAGGCCGAGCCGGCGAATATGGCTTTGGATATCTGGTTGATATTTATGGTGTCGCTCTTCAGGTCAAATTGAATCTTTATCGGTTGATTGCGGCGCGTGGTGGCTTGGGCAATGTTGGATATGGTACCGTTGATGAGGAAGTCGCTGCTGCCCAGACGATAGCGTGTGTTACGAAGCACAACGCTGTCGGTGTTGAAACTCAGGTCAAGGTCGCGTATGGTGTTACGCAGCGGTAGGTAGGGGGTGAAGAGGGTACCCTTCTTGGCTTTGAGTGAGCCGGAAGCCTGCCACCATGACAGTAGCTTGCGCACCGAGCGGTCTACCGTCAGGTCAAGGTCAGCCGAGTGGTCGATTGAATGATTGCCTGAGTAGTTGGCGGCGTGTCGTGAATGTCGCAGGGAGTCGCCTTGGCGGAGCTTACGCATATTACGGACTTCCCTTTGGGCAATACGGAGCACCGAGTCGGGACGAAGGTCTGGACGGGCTGCGATAATGGAGTCGTAGACAGTCTCCACACGCCGCGACATATCGGGTTTGCTCTTGGTGTTGGCGCTGAAGGTCAGTGAGGTATTCGTCAGGCGCAGACGGTTGTATCTGTCACGCAGACGTATGTTGGCTGCCTTTATGTCAAGACTGAGATGAGGGCGTCGGGCCTCCTGGTTGTATCGTCTGATGGAGCCAGTGGCCTTTATCTTGCGCAAGCGCACGTTCATGGTGTCAAGCGGCATATTGACCGTGAGATTATCCGCACCGATAGACATGCCGATGGGGTTAATCTGTGTAGTGTCGGAAGTGGAGGCAACGTTGCGCATACCCACTCCCGCCGTGAGGTGTGAGCCGCTCACAATCATCTCGGGCATGGTCATTGCGGCACTGTCGACCACAAGTCCTACTGTCAGCAGGGAGTCGGCCACAGCTCCCGAAGCGATGGCGATATGGTTGGCTGTGCCGAAACGCAGGGTGGCGTGTGTAGCCATTGCCGCGAGTGATGAGTCGCGCATAGCCATATTGAAACGGTCGAGCTTGAACAAGCCGTTGGCACGTACGCGGTGGAAGTGCTTGCGGTCAAGGTCACTCATACGCAGACTTACATCACCGTCGGCCGTGAGGCGTCCGGTGATGGTGAATGGAAGACGGCGAAGCAACTGTGCGGGCAGACGGCTGAATTCTGCTCCACCTTTGAGTGTGGCGGCAATCTTCGGGTCACTGAGCAACGATGTGGCCTCACCGGTAATTTTCATGCCCACGCCGCGACCTATCATTGTGAGGTCTTTGAGGGTCACCTTTGACGCATCGGGATTGGCACCGTTGATATGTGCCGTAAGTGAGGCCTTTAGAGTCGAGAGGGTCAGACGGTCGTACGAAAGTGTTCCGGAGGGAATATCAAGGGTTATATCGGCTGTAGGCCATTCCTCTTCCATGGGTTTGAATGGCCCGTGGAGATTGACCGTAAGGCCAAGTGCAACGTCGGTTTCAAGCAATTCGGTGCCCTCGCGGAACTGTGGCGGGAGCACGTCTATTATGTCGCTGATTTTTAGGGAGGACGCCTTTAGGCTGAATTCATGCAGGATTACCGCATCTTTGAAGTCGGCCATGGCATTGACCTCCATGGTGAGTTTGCCCACGGAGAGCATCATCTCTTTGAGCGCTATTGTGGCAGGGTCGGAGGCACTCCAGCGTATACCGCCGTTGATGCCGAAGGTAAGCGCGTCAAGCCAACGCTGATTGGTGATCTCGGCCCATCCCTGTCCGTCGATAGCTATGTGGTAGAGGGGGCTACGGTCATCCAGTGATGAGGTGGTCAGGCGCACGGTTACATCGGTGGAGTCGGGCAGAGAGTAGTATCGTATCGGGGTCTCGCCTTCGATGACAAAGCGGTTGATGGAGATGTCGGGAAGTATGGCGCTCTCCTCCTCTTCCTCTTCCGGGGGTACTATGTCATAATTGGCCATAGTAGGGGAGTACTGCACGATGTTTGCTCCGAGGCCCTGAATGGTGATGTCAAAGAGGGAGATTCGTCCTAATGAAAGGGCGGCGAGGTTGATGGCTCCTTCAAGATGTGAGGCGCGCACAAGCGTATCGGCATATTCAGGCAGCTGAGCGCGCTCTTCGGGAGTAAGGCGGTTGAACACGTGGCTTATTACCTCCAGTGAGTCTACCGATAGCTTAACCTTCGGAAAAGTGGACCAGAAAGTCAGCTCTACACGCGAGGCTTTGAGGGTGCCGTCTATGTATTCCGTTCCATAGCGGTTGACCATGGGGGTGAGCCGTTCGGGAGTGAGGAACCATACGGTAATACCCGTTGCGGCTACAATCAGCAGTATAACTGACAGTACGGCAATGCCAATCCATTTCAGAATGGATTTAATGGGGTTGCGCGGTGTATTCGTTGACATATAGCGGATTAACTTGACTTTTGGCGATTGGAGACAGAGATATCAGGGGTCAGATGGCTTCGTCAGGGGGAGTACTCCCCTTGGGGCGTGCCGTAATGTGGAAACATGGCTGATTACGTTCATGCTTGATCCAGCACTTTCCCTCGTTGCGCATGGCTTCAAGCACTTCGGCCAGTACGGCTTTGAGGTCGGCCTGACTGCGGGGTATGCGGTCGCTGTCGGCCACAAACCTACTGTAGCTGATATCCACTGTGGTACCGAGCTGATGAACTGATGAATCCACGGCGTTTACGTTGCGTTTGCGCAGACGGGCCACTCCCGATGGTGTACGAAGCAGGCTGGTGACCTTGATGCGGTAGTCACCTCCGCCACGAGCCTCGAGCGTATCACGAAACCGTCGGCCTATCTCATGAAGCATCTCGGCAGCCTCGGGTACGAGATATGGACGTGAGAAGCGCAGATTCTCTATGTAGAAATGTTCGCATGATGTTATCTTTACGAGCGGACGGCGCAACTGCCAGTGACTGCGGGTATCTGTCATTGGTTCAAGCCCTATTTTACGGGCGTCGGCCCAATGGACGTAGTTGCTGTCGTTGAACATGCGGCCATAGCTTATGGTGAAGCGCTTGACCTTCATATCAATGCATGGCTCGGGCATATCGGGCAGACAGGTGTCCCATCGGGTTATCGAATCGGTGTCAGGAGACTTGGGTTCAACTGTATGGTATGTGATGCGTCTCACCCCCTGTTCGCCGGCCTCGGTAGAGGGAGCGCCGGGCAGAAGCATGAATCCTAAAAGCACGGCCATTGCCCCTCCGGCGACAGACAGAGCTATCCGGGGGCATCGGCTGACAGCGCGATGTATCACTTCGTAAAGGGAGGTGATGATAGTTGTGATGACAAATACAACTACCTTAAGGCATCGCCCCATCAAAGTCACCATGCGTCGTCCACGGCTGCGCGGTCTACGGGTGTTACGGGCTTTATATGAGAGAGAATCCTTCATTCAGGTGCATAAATAGCGTAAGAAAGTGTAAAGTTACTACATTTTCTAACTTACCGCAACTCCATTATTGTATTTGCAGATGAGCGTGAATAGCAGTATTTTTGCATCTTCGCTGATTTTTGACAATTCTATCCCAAGATGATAATGACATTCACTCCCTCCCGACCCATACGCTTTGCGGTGACCGCTGCCATCTCGCTTATTGCCGCAGTGCTTCACGGCGAGGCTCCTGCAGGATATTACGCATTGCTTACGGGCAAGTCTGGTGCGGAACTTAAGACGGCTCTGAGCGAGATTATTTATCCCCATGCCATTGACTATAACGCGCAGAGCAATTCCTCACTGTACTCCAAGCGCTACAATGCCCTGCCCGATTATTTCCGCTATACTGACGTGAAGCCCGGGACTTCACCTAAGCTTTGGTGGGATATGTACAGCTCTATACCTCTGCCTGCCTCCCGTTTCAGCGGACTCAACCGCGAGCATTCTTTCCCAAAAAGTTGGTGGGGCGGTTCGCAGGTAATTCCGGCCTATATCGACCTCAACCACCTCTATCCGTCGGAGAGTGCCGCCAATATGGCCAAGAGCAATTATCCTTTAGGAGAGGTGACCGGTACCCCGAAGTTTACCAACGGCGTATCCATGGTAGGACGAGGTGTAAATTCAGGAGGTGCCGCCTATGTGTTTGAGCCGGCCGACGAGTACAAGGGTGACTTTGCACGCACGTATTTCTATATGGTGACCGCTTACCAGAAACTCAACTGGAAGTATACCTATATGGTGGTCGATGGCGTGTACCCCACTCTACAGCCTTGGGCACAGGCGCTGCTGCTGAAGTGGCACAAGCAGGACCCCGTCAGCGAGAAAGAGCTGTTGCGCAACGAGGAAGTGTATCGCATACAGAGCAACCGTAACCCGTTTATTGACCGCCCTGAACTTGTAGATTATATATGGGGTGACAAGGCCGGTCTGGCCTACGCTCCGCAGGGGACCCAGCCTGCGGATGATGTGGAGCTCACCACGCCCGTGCAGGACGCAGTGCTGGAGTTCGGTCAGGTAGCCGTAGGTTCTACCTCTGTAGCTCACCTACTCTTTAAGGGACACCATCTTTCAGGCTCGCTGGAGCTGATGGTGCGTCGCAGCGATTATTCGTCCTATTTCACTATCTCGCAGTCGTCATTGTCGGCAGTGGCTGTCAACTCCGATGAGGGAGTGTGGCTTGCAGTTACATATACCCCCACTTCAACGGGTGTGCATACGGCCCGTTTGCTTGTGCAGGATGGAGGGCTTGACGGCTCAATCGGTGTGGAAATGCGAGGCGAGTGCCTCCCTGTGCCTAAGTTGAGTCCGCTTGTCGCACAGGAGCCTGTGATGCTTACCGACTCCACCTATATGGCCCGTTGGGAAGCTCCGGAGGATGTGGTGGATTATTACCTTGTGTCGCTTGACCGCTATTCCGGGGGTAAACTGACCTCAGAGGAGCTTATGGCCGAGACCAACGAACTTGAGATTGACGGTTTTGACCGATATGATGTGGATGCTTATACAGTGCGCAGCGTTCGTCTGGGCCACGTGTCGGCACCCTCCAATCTTATCACTGTGTCACATGCCGCGATGGGTCTCCCTGCCGACAATACTCCTCTTACGGTGGAAAATTATGAGGGATTCATACGCTTCCGTTGTTCAGAGCCACACAGCGACGTGCGCGTCTATGATATGACCGGACGTGTAGTGATGCATCTTCCCACAGTCATTGACGGTGACGAACTTACTCTCCCTCAGGGTGTCTATCTCATTCTCTCACCCGCTTCTCCCGTCCCCCTTAAGGCGGTAGGAGGCTGACGGCTTTTCCGCTAACACGATATGAAATTGGCCGTGTGTCGCAGATGGTGCAGCACACGGCCAATTCTGTAGATTATTCAGGATAGTGGAGCGGTATCAGGCCTCGAGATTGGGCACGGGGCCATATTCGTTGGGAGTACGCTGGCTGTCGCTGCAGTACCAAACGATAAGTATGATGGCACCAACAAGGGGTATGAGTCCGATAAAAATCCACCAGCCGCTCTTACCTATGTCGTGCAGACGGCGTACATTGAGTCCGAGGCCGGGAAGGAGCAGGGCGAGATTGACAATTCCCGACACGATATTAAGTGTGGTGGGATGACTGTAGAAAAGAGTGGAAATAATACATGCGATTATAGATGTGAACAGTACGTACCACCAGAACTCCGAGCGTGATGCGCGGCCTGAAAAATTGCAGTAATTGGTGGTAAGTGCTCTTACCACAGCTTCCTTGAATGTAACTTGTCGCTGAATCATATTTTAAGAATTTTAGGTTGTTGAACACTAAACTGTACTATGCGAGATAGCCTATTTTATTAAACAATCGGTCGCAATAAAGTTCCTGCCGTAATGTATTAATTATCTTGAAAGCAAAGATATGTAATTAATCTGACACTGCAAGAACTACGGACGGTTTGTTTAGTTCTCTAAAGTTTCCTGCCTGTTATTTCTTTTGGTAATATCGGGATTAATCACTATCTTTGTGTTAAGATGTTGGTAGTATTATGGAAATAAACAGTAATAGTAATAATATATTATCTGTATTGGATAGCTTTACACTTGATAATTCCGATGACATTATGATGCAGGTTGCCGAGAATTTCCGTAAGCGTAGAGTTGAGAAAAATATCACCCGACAGCGCATGGCACAGCTGTCAGGAGTGCCGTTGTCTACACTGGCACGCTTTGAACAGAGAGGGCTTATCGCATTTGAGTCGCTGATTAAGCTCGCTATGTCATTGGGTTATACATCGGAAATAAAGGCTCTGTTTAGTGCTCCTAAGTTTGATACGATGGAAGAACTTGACCTGATACGTCAGAAAAGCAATGACAAAAGGGCCTATGCTAAAAGGAAGAAAAGATAATCACCAAGTCTTTCGCTGCCGCTTTGGGAGACAGATTTGTGCGGGCGGGGGAAAATGTGTAATTTAGCGCTTTGCAATGGCGCTGTGTAAGTAGTCGCCTGAATTAAGAATTAATACAAACCGGACAATTCCATCATGAATGATAACCGTAAGCTGAGAGTAGGCATCACCCAGGGCGATCCTAATGGCATAGGATATGAGGTGATACTTAAGGCTTTGGAAGACAATCGTATACTTGAGCTGTGTACCCCCGTAATCTACGGCTCGGCCAAAATCGCGGCGTTCTACCGTAAATCCCTCGGGTTGCCTCAGATGCAGCTTTCACAGGTAGCCTCTGCAGCTGACTGCCGCCCCGAGCAATACAATATCATCAATGTCACCCCCGAGGACTATCGTCCCGAGCCCGGTGTGTCGTCGCAGGCAGCCGGAGCCGCCGCCATGGCAGCCCTCAATGCCGCTGTGGAGGACCTTAAGTCGGGTGATATCGATGTGCTCGTCACCGCTCCCATTAACAAGCATAATATTCACGGTGAGGAATTCAACTTCCCCGGCCATACCGAGTTCCTTGAGGCCCGCTTGGGTGGAGAGGCAGGTGGCGACGATAAGGCTACAGCGGGTGGTAAGGCGCTGATGGTGCTCTGCAACGATGTGACTCGTGTGGCTTTGGTAACTATACATCTGCCGCTGTCAAAAGTGTCAGAAGCAGTGACCGCTGAGGCTGTGCTGGATAAAATCGTGGCCTTTGACGCCTCGCTGCGTCGTGACTTCGGAGTGCATCGTCCCCGCATAGCTGTGTTGGCTCTCAATCCGCATGCCGGCGAAGAGGGTCTGATGGGTAACGAGGAAACTCAGGTTATAGCCCCAGCCTTGGAGGAGGCCCGAAAGAAAAAAATCAGTGCCTACGGGCCGTACGCCGCCGACGGATTCTTCGGCCACGGTCAGTTCGATAAGTTCGATGGGGTACTGGCTATGTATCACGATCAGGGTCTCGCTCCCTTCAAGACTCTTGCCTGCGAGGGCGGCGTCAACTTCACCGCCGGATTGCCCTATGTGCGCACTTCGCCTGACCACGGTACCGGATATGACATTGCCGGTAAGGGTGAGGCCGAGGCAGATTCCATGCGCCGGGCCATCTATAGCGCCATTGATATATACCG